>DASVYZ010000112.1:0-3726 GCA_036391935.1 Burkholderiaceae bacterium
TCCGCCGGCGTATGAGCCATCTTCAGCGGGAAGGCGATGTTGCCGGCCACGGTCATGTGAGGGAACAGCGCATAGCTCTGGAATACCGTGTGCACCGGCCGCTTTTCCGGCGGCGTGCCGACCAGGTCGACACCATCGAGAAGTATCTGGCCCGAATCGGGCAGATCGAAACCGGCGATCATGCGAAGCAGCGTAGTCTTGCCGCAGCCCGAGGGACCAAGCAGGGTGAAGAATTCCCCGGCCTCCACCGAGAGACTGACGTTGTCGACAGCGGTAAAGTCGCCAAAACGGCGGCTGACGTTGCGGATTTCGAGGAGCGCCATCTGTTCCAGAGCGGGGTTTGCAAAGCGGGAAATTATAGCAAAATCAATCCCTTGCAAGCCCGAAAAACCGAGTGACCTTGCAATAAAGCCCGCCACTCATGGATGTTATCAAAGCGTCAGGATTTAGAGGATCGCCGGCCGATCACTCCTCGCCTGCGGGAAAGAGGCGTCCAGCGGGCTGTCACAATCATGGCAATACTCCGCAAGTCAATCGGCCTTCCGACGCCAGACTTGCCAGCGCTCCCGGCCGGCGAAGACCGGTATGGAATCGGCAACCGGGCGATCCTCAATGCGCTCAAAGCCGGGACTCAACAAGGCGTCGAGCTGTTCGGGCGCAATCGGAAACGGCGGCCCCTTGTCGACAGCGCCGAAAAAGAAAAAGCCGGCAAGCAGGCCACCGGGCGACAGCAAGGCCATCCAGCGCGCGGCGATCGCCTCATTCATCGCCGGTGGAAGCGCACAAAGAAAAGCGCGCTCATAAACCACTTGCGGCCGGCAGGGCGGCTCAAAAGCGAAAAAGTCGGCCTCCAGCACCCGGTCAGCCCAGCGACCCAGGTTCCGCCTGGCGGCAGCCACGGCGGCCGGGGCAAAGTCGATAGCCGTCACCTCCCAGCCGCCCTCGGCAAAAAAAGCCACTTCATGCCCCGTGCCGCAACCGGGGATCAAGACTGCAGCCGGCGCGGTCCCGGCAACAAATCGGCGCAAATCGTCCGGCACGCCAGCCCTGTCCCAGGGCATGAATTGCTTTTCGAAGCGCTCGCTCCAGAAGCCTGGCGCCATCGGGTCGCGCGTCTTGAAGTCGGGCACGGTCAAATTCCGTGCCAGTAACGGATCAACCGCACCAGCACCACGCCGGCCAGCAGGCCCACGCCAAGGTAAAGGGCGACACTGATCAGGAAGTTGGTGCGCTTCTGCTCGTCGAGCAGGCGTCTCGTCAATTCCGCCTGCTCATCGACCAGCCTGTCGCTGGTGCGCGTCAAGGCTTGGTGCATCAGGCGCGGCAGTTGCGGCAGGAGCCTGTTGTAGTGCGGCGCTTCGGTCTTGAGGCTTTCGATGAAGCCGCGCCAGCCGACCTGTTCGCTCATCCAGCGTTCGAGATAGGGTTTGGCGGTTTTCCACAAGTCGAGGTCGGGGTCAAGCTGACGGCCCAGGCCTTCGATGTTCAACAGCGTCTTTTGCAGCAAGACCAGTTGCGGCTGGACTTCGACATTGAAGCGGCGCGAGGTCTGGAACAATCGTAGCAGCACTTGGCCGAAAGAGATGTCTTTCAGCGGCCGGTCGAAGATCGGTTCGCAGCAGGCGCGCACGGCCGATTCGAGTTCGTCGACGCGCGTTTCCTTGGGTGCCCAGCCCGATTCGATGTGCGCTTCGGCCACGCGCTTGTAGTCGCGGCGGAAGAAGGCGAGGAAGTTTTGCGACAGGTAATCCTTGTCGAAATCGTTCAAGGTGCCGACAATGCCGAAGTCGAGCGCGATGTAGCGGCCCAGCGTGGCCGGCTCGGTCGACACGAGGATGTTCCCCGGGTGCATGTCGGCATGGAAGAAGCCATCGCGGAAGACTTGCGTGAAAAAGATTTCCACGCCGTCGCGCGAGAGTTTTTTCAAATCGACACCGGCGGCAAGCAGGCGCCCGGTCTGCGAAATCGGGATGCCGCGCATGCGTTCCATCACGATCACCGAAGACGAGCAGAAATCCCAGAACATCTCGGGCACGAGCAAGAGATCGGATTCGGCGAAGTTGCGCCGCAACTGGCTGCCGTTGGCCGCTTCGCGCATCAGGTCGAGTTCGTCGTGCAGGTACTTGTCGAATTCGGCGACCACCTCCTTGGGCTTCAAGCGTTTGCCGTCCGCCCACAGCCGCTCGACCCAGTCGGCGGCGATACGCATCAAGGCCAGGTCTTCCTCGATCGATTTTTTCATGCCTGGGCGCAGCACCTTGACAGCCACCTCCCTGCCATCCTTCAGCGTGGCGAAGTGTACCTGGGCGATCGAGGCCGACGCTACGGGTTCGCGCTCGAAGCTGCCGAACAATTGGTCGGGGTGGGCCCCCAGCGACTTGACGATCTGCGCAATGGCGATCTCGGTATCGAATGGCGGAACGCGGTCTTGCAGGCGCGCCAGTTCATCGGCGATATCGGGCGGCATCAAGTCGCGCCGTGTCGACAGCACCTGGCCGAACTTGACGAAGATGGGGCCGAGGTCTTCCAGTGCCATGCGCAGGCGCTGGCCGCGCGGCGCCGAGATGTCGCGCCAAAAAGTCAGCTTGTCGATCAGCCAGACGGCGCGCGGGAATGCCAGGTTGGACATGGCGATGTCGTCCAGACCATAGAGCACCGCCACACGAAAGATTTTGAACAGGCGCAGAAAACGCAGGATCATCGATTCGATCCTTCCAGACGCCTTCCTTCCAACTTTTCAATACGTTTTTGCATGCGTTCGACGTCGTCGCGCAAGCGCGCCACTTCGGCGGCGAAATCGGTTACGGCCTGCGGTCGCATCAACACGGGTTTTTCCTCGGTGAGATATTCGGCAACATTTTCCGCAAGGCGCCTATGGCCATCGCGGGCGGCGGCAAATCCGGCTTTGGCGGTCGCCACCATGCGCACGGCGGCCACGTCGCCGAACAGTTTGGCCAAGTCGTCTTCGGCATCCCAGCGCAAGCCCTGGCTCACCTGGGACAGGCTGTTGGCGAAATCGGCATCGCCTTCTATCCTGACATAGGAAAATGCCTTCTTCATGTCTTGCACGATCAGCGGCAAATCGGCCGCGCTGACCTTGATCGTGACAGCCGGCTCGGCTTGCGCCTGAGCCAAAGCCAGCAAGCCGCCAGCCTCCACCGTCACATCGAGGCGCTGGAAACCGGTGTCGAAACGTGCGGTCTTGCCGGCATGCGGCGAGAGCTTGGCGCGCGCCCAGTCTTCCTGCGCCAGCAAGTGATTGACTGCGGCGGGAACGATACTGAAAAATTGGGGGAAACTCATCATCAAACTCGGCGCCGTCGCGCACTGCGCCTTGGCTGCCCTATATGAATTGCTGGATCGCCGTCACGGTCCAGCCGCCCGCGCCGACCTTGGGCTTGGTCAGGCTCCAGACTTCCATGAAGGGCTTGGGCGGGTTGGCTTCTTCGCCTATGCTGCCGCTGAACTTGACCACGGCCGTATAGGTCTTGCCCGCATGGTCGAGCTTCAACAGCTTGCTGTCCAACGAGGCCACGCTGGTCTTGTTCAAGGTTTCGCCGCGCTCGCGCAATTGCAGCCGCAACTCCTCCTGGATTTCCTCATTGGCGAATTCCTTGATAGCGCCAAGGTCGGCATTATCCCAGGCTGTTTGCAGGCGCAGGAACAACGCATTGGCGGCGCGCAGGAACTTGGCAAGATCGAAATCCGCAGGGACTTCGACGCGCG
>DASVYZ010000113.1:0-6900 GCA_036391935.1 Burkholderiaceae bacterium
CTTCCTTTTCCATCCTGGCGAGGTCGCCGCCCGGCTGCGCCGTCAGGCTGATCGTGAAGATGCCGGCGATTTCGCGCGATTCGTTGTAGGCCGACACGCCGGTGGCCACTTGGTCCTTGTATACCAGGCGCTTGTACAGCCGCGACGTCTTGCCATCGCCCAGGATGTGGGCGGCCAGGTCCAGCGTGGCCATGTCCGGGGTGCCGAAGCCAGGCACGTTCCAGGTACGGTAGATGCGGCCCTGCGGTACGCGATCGGACACGGTGCCGCGGTGCGTGCCGGTGCGCTTGGCGATCCATTCTTCCTGGTGCGCCAGTGGCGGCCCGGCCGGGATGTCGCCGTAGTATTTCTCGACCTTTTCTTTCGCCTGCTCGGGCGTGATGTCGCCGGCCAGCACCAGCACCACGTTGTTCGGCCCGTAGTTGGTCTTGAACCAATCCTGCACGTCCGTCATCGAGGCGGCGTCAAGATCGGCCATCGAGCCGATGGTGGTCCAGGAATACGGGTGGCCCGCCGGGAAAGTATTTTCGGTCAGCAATTGGCGCGTCACGCCATAGGGCTGGTTCTCGCCCTGGCGCTTTTCGTTTTGCACCACGCCGCGCTGCAGGTCGAGCTTCTTTTGATCGAGCACGGGCAAGAGATGGCCCATGCGGTCGCTTTCCGCGAACAGCGCGTAGTCCAGCATCGAGGTCGGCACGTTTTCGAAGTAATTGGTGCGGTCGGTGTTGGTGGTGCCGTTCATGTCGGTTGCGCCGATGCGCTGCAGGGCCGAGATGTAGACGCGGTCGAAGTTTTCGCTGCCGGAAAACATCAGGTGTTCGAACAGGTGGGCGAAGCCGGTCTTGCCCGGCTTTTCGTTCTTCGAGCCGACGTGATACCAGGTGTTGACTGCCACCACGGGCGTCTTGTGGTCTTCATGTACCAGAACGGTCAAGCCGTTTTTCAGCTTGAACATGGTGTAGGGAATATCGGGGATGGCGATGTCGACTGGCGGCTTGGTTTCCGTTTTTGCCGCCGCAGCGTGCGCGGCCGGCAGCAGTGCAAATACGAGGACAGGTGCGAAAGCAAGGGCGAGGGCGCGTCTGATACTCATGCGGGTCTCCTGGAGGCGCGTGTTAGGGTTGTCGGACGTAGTTATGGAAATGCCTGAACCAGATGGTCCAGGCATTCATGCTTCGACAACGATTATATGAGTTTCAAACGGCGAGGTGTCAAACGGTCACCCCCCGATGCCGTTTAGCAGCTTGGCACGTTGTTCGGCCCAACGGTATAAGTCGGCGCGGTGGTTGTGGTGGCGGGTTCGGTGTACATCGCGTAGCAAGTTGCGCCGGTGGGCGTATTGGCGACGCTGTTGGGAATGACGGCGATTTGCGTTGCCGAGGTAGCCGGGGCATTGGCGCTGCCGCTCGAGCCGGGGGCGATGACGGTGTAGTCGGTGGTGTTGACGCCCGCCGCCGCGACGAAGCCGGCATCGGCCTTGGGATAGCCCGATACGGCGCTGGTAGCATAGGTGATGGTGGCGCCTTCCACGGTGATGGTGGTGGGCGGCGGGGCGGTCACGAGCCATTTGCCATGCGCCATGACCGCGGTGGAAGTGAACGCGCCTTTCACGCCATTCAAGGACGCGATGCGCGCATCGGAGGCCAGGCTCAGGAATTTGGGCAGGGCGGTCGCGGCCAGGATGCCGAGGATGAGGATCACGACGATCAATTCGATCAGGGTGAAGCCGGCTTGCAGACTGGTGGCGCGTTTTTGCATGGTTATCCTCATGGGGCGTGATGCTACGCCTGTTTTGATCGGAGCGTCAGGAATTCTGCAGGGTAACACTCTATGTGCGTGCCATCAATCTTTATGGCGCAAAGGCGCCCGGAAGGGCACTTCGCACAACAATGTTTCTACGTGGAAATGAGACTCAAGCTTCCGGTTTCAAGCCGTTCCAGCGTGGCGCCAGCGTGTGAGGGATGTCGAGCAGATCGAGCACGCGGCCTATGGTGTGGTCGACCATGTCGTCTATGGTTTGCGGCTTGTGATAAAAGCCTGGCAGCGGCGGGAAGACGATGGCGCCCATCTCCGTCACGGCGGTCATGTTGCGCAAGTGGGCCAGATTGAACGGGGTTTCGCGCACCATCAGCACGAGTTTGCGCCGCTCCTTGAGCATCACGTCGGCTGCGCGCGCGATCAGGTTGTCCGACAAGCCGTGCGCCACGGAAGCCAGCGTTTTCATCGAACAGGGCGCGACGATCATGCCGTCGGAAAGGAAGGAGCCGCTGGCAATCGTAGCGCCGATGTCGCGCGGATTATGCACGTGGTGTGCTAGCGCTTCGGCATCCTTGCGGCTCATGCCGAGTTCCTGATGCAGATTCAGAACCCCGGCATCGGACACGACGGCGTGCGTTTCAATACCCCGCATGGCGGATAGCGCCTGCAGCAGGCGCACGCCGTAGACGGCACCCGTCGCGCCGGTGATGGCGACGATCAGGCGCCGGGGTGATGTCATCTTACGAGGCGAGCAAAGTCTGTAGCTCGCCCGATTCGTACATCTCGCCCAGAATGTCCGAGCCGCCGACGAATTCGCCCTTGATATAGAGCTGGGGGATGGTGGGCCATTGCGAATAATCCTTGATGCCCTGGCGCACCTCGTCGTCTTCCAGCACGTTGACCGTGACCAGGTTTTGCACGCCGGCTGCCTTCAGCAACTGCACGGCGCGGCCGGAAAAGCCGCATTGGGGAAATTGGGCGGTGCCCTTCATGAACAAGACGACCGGGTTGTTGGTGACCGTCTCTTTGATCCAGGTTTGTACGTCGCTCATTGCATTCTCGCTATTTATGGGTGTCGTCCCCGTGAAAACGGGGACCCAGGATTAAAACCTATGTCCGTTGCATTGCCGGCTCCCGCTTTCGCGGGAACGACAGGGAGTAGATATGCCATCATTATAGGTAATTCCAGGCGGCATCGCTGGAATTGGCAAACTGCTATCGCTTCAGCTTGGCAAACGCAGCGGCCATCGCATTGTTGGTTGGTGCTGCCTGACGCGACTGCTGCGATTGGTGCTGCGCCAGCCGTTTGGCATCATTGCGGTCGCCGCGCTGCTCGGGTTTCGCGCCCGGCGCAGGCGCGCTATCGTTCAAACGCATGGTCAGCGCAATGCGCTTGCGCTTTTCATCGACTTCCAGCACCTTGACCTTTACCACCTGTCCCGCCTTGACCACGGTATGCGGGTCCTTGACGAAAGTGTTCGACAGCGCCGAGATGTGAACCAGGCCATCCTGGTGCACGCCGATATCGACGAAGGCACCGAAGGCTGCCACGTTGGTCACCACGCCTTCGAGGATCATGTCGGGGCGCAAGTCCTTGATCTCTTCCACGCCATCCTTGAAGGTGGCGGTCTTGAATTCCGGGCGCGGGTCGCGGCCGGGCTTTTCCAGTTCCTTCAGAATGTCGGTCACGGTGGGGACGCCGAATTTTTCATCGGCATACTTGGCCGGCGAGAGCGACTTCAGCAGGCGCTCGTCGCCGATCACGCTTTTTACGTCCCTCTTGATGTCGGCCAGGATCTTTTCCACTACGGGATAGGATTCCGGGTGCACGGCCGAAGCGTCGAGCGGATTGGCGCCATTCATCACGCGCAAGAAACCTGCAGCCTGCTCGAAAGTCTTGTCGCCCAGGCGCGGCACTTCGCGCAAGCCGGCGCGCGAGCTGAACATGCCCTTCATGTCGCGATAGCTGACAATGCTTTGTGCCACGCTCGCATTCAAACCCGAGACGCGCGCCAACAGCGGCGCCGAAGCGGTGTTGACGTCCACGCCCACGGCATTGACGCAATCTTCGACGACGGCATCGAGCGAGCGCGCCAATTGGGTCTGGCTCACGTCATGCTGGTATTGGCCGACGCCGATCGATTTCGGATCGATCTTGACCAGTTCGGCCAGCGGGTCTTGCAGGCGGCGTGCGATCGAGACCGCGCCGCGCAACGACACGTCCAACTCGGGCAATTCGCGCGAGGCGAATTCGGACGCGGAATAGACCGAGGCGCCGGCTTCGGACACCACGATCTTGGTCAGTTTCAATTCCGGCGCCAGCTTGATCAAATCCTGCGCCAGTTTGTCGGTTTCGCGGCTGGCGGTGCCGTTGCCGATCGAGATCAGCGAAACCTTGTGCTTGGCCGCCAGCAGGGCCAGCGTGTGCAGCGAACCGTCCCAATCGTTGCGCGGCTGGTGCGGGTAGATGGTGGCGGTATCGACCACCTTGCCCGTGGCATCGACCACGGCTACCTTTACGCCCGTGCGCAGACCCGGGTCCAGGCCCATGGTGGCGCGCGGGCCGGCCGGCGCGGCCAGGAGCAAATCCTTGAGGTTGCGCGCGAACACGTTGATCGCTTCGACCTCGGCTTTTTCGCGCAGCGTGGTCATGAGTTCGGTTTCGAGGTGCATGAACACCTTGACGCGCCAGGTCCAGCGCACAGTGTCGGCCAGCCACTTGTCGGCCGGGCGGCCCCGGTTCGAGACGCCGAAGCGCGCGGCGATGCGGCCTTCGCAAGGATTGTGCGGCGCATCCCACTTCGGCTTTTCCTCTTCGCTATCCAGGCGCAGCGTCACCGTCAGCATTTCCTCGCGGCGGCCGCGGAATAGCGCCAGCGCGCGGTGCGACGGGATCGTGGCCAGGGTTTCGGAATAATCGAAATAGTCGGCAAACTTTTCTCCGGCATCCTGCTTGCCTTCGACGACTTTCGACTCGACCACGCCGTGCTCGTTGAGATAGCTGCGCAACTCTTGCAGCAGCGCGGCGTCTTCCGAAAAACGCTCCATCAGGATCTGGCGGGCGCCGTCCAACGCGGCCTTGGTGTCGGCCACGCCGGGATTGTCGCCATTGTCCGTCGTAAAGGCCGGCTTCAGGTATTTGGCGGCTTCCTCTTCCGGGTTCAATGTCGGATCGGCCAGCAAGCTTTCGGCCAGCGGCGTCAAACCCGCTTCGGCGGCGATCTGGGCCTTGGTGCGGCGCTTGGGCTTGTAGGGCAGGTAGAGGTCTTCCAGGCGGGTCTTGTCTTCGGCGTGCGTTACGGCATCGAGCAGCGCCGGCGTCATCTTGCCTTGCTCATTGATCGAGGCAATGATCGCTTCGCGCCGCGCTTCGAGTTCGCGCAGGTAGCGCAGGCGCTCTTCCAGCAGGCGCAATTGCGTGTCGTCGAGGCCGCCGGTGGCTTCCTTGCGGTAGCGGGCGATGAAGGGCACGGTAGCGCCTTCGTCGAGCAGGGTGATGGCGGCGGCAACCTGGGCCGGCTTGGCGGCGAGTTCTACCGCGAGACGTTGTTCTATGGTGGGGAGCATGAAGAAGAAATCGGCTGATTCGAAAAAACTGCGAAGCAAAACGGTAAGGCGTGATGATACGGGAAATCAGGACAGGGTAGCGCCGCTGACCCGTTCAATTCCGGCAAGGTCGCGCCAGCTTTGCACATTGGCAAAACCATGTCCGGAAAGCAAGGCGCGCGCGGCCTTTGCCTGGTCGTAGCCGTGCTCGATATAGATGGCGCCGCCGGGTTCGAGGTGGTCTTGGGCGCCCGCGCACAGTCGGCGTATGGCGGAGAGGCCGTCGGCATGGTCGGTCAAGGCGCCGAGCGGTTCGAAGCGCAGGTCGCCTTGAGTGAGATGGCTGTCGCCGGCAACGATATAGGGTGGGTTGGATACGATCACGTCAAAGCGCCGTCCGGCGACGGCAGCGTACCAGTCGCTATGCAGGAATTCGACTTTTGCGCCGTTGCGTTCGGCGTTGCCTTGCGCGACGGCCAGGGCGTCGGCGCTCACGTCGAGCGCAGTCACGGCGGCGTCAGGCCGCGTGTGGGCGATGGCGACGGCAATCGCTCCGGAACCGGTGCCGAGATCGAGCACGCGGCCGCGCAGAGGCAGCCTTTCGATGGCCAATTCCACCAGCAATTCTGTTTCGGGGCGGGGGATCAGCACGGCGGGGGTCACGCGAAACGGCAAACCGTAAAATTCGCGTTCGCCGACGATGTAGGCAATCGGTTCGCCGGCAACTCGCCTTGCCAAGAGCGCGGCAAATGCGGTGGTTTCTTCCGAGGTCAGCTCACGCGAGGATTGTGTGATCAACTGCGCACGCGACAGCCCCAGCGCATGCATCAGCAGGATGCGCGTTTCAAGCGCATCGAGCGGCGAATTCTTCTGCAGGTCGGCCAGGGTCTGCGACATCATGCCTTCTTGCCGCGCAACGCCAGCGTCAGCAGCACGACGGCGAAGCCGACGAACCAGATCAAGGACCAGCTCGGCAATTGCAGCCCGAGGAAGGGATCAAGCTCGTCCGTGCATATGCCGTTGGCACGGAACAGGATGGGAATCAGCTTGGCTGTGAAGATATGGTTCAGCGAGGTTTCCATCGGATCGAGCCCGCAGGAGATCTCGGGATGCATCTTGATCCAGACGTGCCAGCCCGCCGCGCCCGTGCCGCCCAGGGCGAACAGCATAGCCAGCCAGGTACCGATGCGCGCACCCTTTTGCGTGAGGAAAACCGACACCAGGCAGGTGATGCCGAGCGCGATGAAGAAGTAGCGCTGGATTACGCACCAGGGGCAAGGCTCCATGTATTGAACGATCTGGAAATACAGCGCACCGCCGATCAAACCGAACGAGGCGAGGGCGATGGTGGCAAGAATCAGTTTGGTCGATTTCATGTCTCGGCTTGTCGATGGGATTCGCCTATGGATTTACCGTCGGCAAAAAGGTCCAGCATAGCACCAACTGTCGTTTAAGCATTTTCTGCCAAGGCCGCCAGCATCTCCGCCTGGTGCTCGGCAATCAAGGCATCGGTCAACTCCTGCAAGTCCCCATCCATGATGAAGTCGAGCTTGTACAAGGTCAGGTTGATGCGGTGATCCGTCATGCGGCCCTGCG
>DASVYZ010000114.1:0-2106 GCA_036391935.1 Burkholderiaceae bacterium
CGGCTTGGCGTTGCCCGGCTGGGCGCGCGGCGTGACGGTGCCGATTTCGATGAAGCCGAACCCGAGCGCGGCCAGGCCGTCGATGTAGGCGCCGTCCTTGTCCAATCCTGCGGCCAGGCCGACCGGGTTGGCGAAATCGATGCCCATCACGGTACGCTTGTCCGCCGCCGGCTTGCCCAGGAGGCGCGTCAAGCCGCAGGCGGCGGCGCGTTTCAGCGAAGGCAGAGCCAGGTTGTGGGCCGCTTCGGGGTCGAGCGAAAACAGGAAGGGGCGCGCGGCGGCATAGAGCAGCTTGTTCGACATGATGGGGCCGGAGATTTCCGGCTCGGTTTTTTGTAAAGGCGCTATTTTACGCGCCGATTTGGCGCAACGCTAAAATGGTTCCCACTTGCTGTGGCGCCGAGCCTCGATCGGCTTGAAATTGACCTTGTAGGCCATTTTCTGGCTCTCGCGTATCCAGTAGCCCAGATAGACGTAGGGCATGCCCAGGCCCCGGGCTTGTTCGATCTGCCACATGACGTTGTAGGTGCCGAAGGAGGCGCCGGGTACGTCGGGGTCGTAAAAGGTGTAGACCGAGGAGAGGCCGTCGCCCAGCACGTCGATGATGCTGACCATGCGCAGCGTGCCGTCTTCATCGCGGAATTCGACCAGGCGCGTGTTGACCTTGCTTTGCAGGAGGAATTGCGCGTACTGGTCGCGGCTGTCCTCGTCCATGCCGCCGCCGGCGTGGCGCGCGGCCTGGTAGCGAAGATAGAGTTCGTAGTGCTCGGCGACGTAGGTCAGCGTGGTGACCCAGGCCGTGAGGTCGCCATGCCGGGCCCAGGCGCGCTTCTGGCTGCGGTTGGGCTGGTAATCGGCCACCTTGACGCGCACGGGGGTGCACGCCTGGCAGCCGTCGCAATAGGGGCGGTAAGTGAAGATGCCGCTGCGGCGAAAGCCGTTCTTGACCAGTTCGGAATAGACGTCGGCGTTGATCAGGTGCGAAGGCGTGGCAACCTGCGAACGCGCCTGTCTGCCCTCGAGGTAGCTGCAAGGGTAGGGCGCCGTTGCGTAGAACTGCAACGTGGAAAATGGCAGGTCTTTCAGGTGAGTCATGACGCACTGCGGGAAAGCCGGAAACTGCAGTTTAATATAAAACCGGTACTTGCCATGAGTCTATTTCGGGGCGAATCGTCGCTTCCTTGAGTTGTCGCATGAACAAGTCGCGGCGAATGGGGCGGGCGCCGAGCGTGGCGAGGTGGGCGGTCTGTTGCTGGCAATCCAACATGTTGACGCCCTGGCTGCGCAGGAAGGCCACCAGATAAGCCAGCGCCACCTTGGAGGCATCGGTTTCGCGCGCGAACATCGATTCGCCGTAAAACATGCGGCCGATGGCGACGCCGTAGGCGCCGCCGACCAGTTCGCCGTCGTGCCACAGCTCGGCGCAATGGGCGTGGCCTTGCCGGTGCAGCCCGGTATAGCCGGCGACGATGTCGTCGGTGATCCAGGTGCCGTCGGTATCGCGCCGTGGGCCGGCGCACTCGCGCATGACGCGCTCGAAGGCGGTGTCGAATCTGACCTGCCAGGGCCCGCCCTCGCGCATGCTGCGCGCGATTTTCTTGAGCTTTTTCTTAAGGCTGTGCGAGACGACGAATTCGTCGGTGTAGAGCACCATGCGCGGGTCGGTGCTCCACCATAGTATCGGCTGGCCTTCCGAAAACCAGGGGAAGATGCCTTGCCGGTAGGCCATGAGCAGGCGTTGCGGCGAGAGGTCGGCGCCGGCAGCCAGCAAGCCGGCCGGCCCGTCTTCTTCGGCCAGCGCGGTGGAGACGTCCGGAAACGGGGTGTCGGCGTGCAGCCAGGGAATCATGAACGAGCTACTCGGGCTTGCGCATCGGCTTGTAGATGTCCAGCGTGTGCAAGGCATAGCCGCCGCCGTTGCGCGCCTTCTCGTAATCTTCGAGGAAATATTGCAGCGTGTGCGTGACGGTGGGGAAGGCGATCTCGGACCAGGGGATATCCGCCGCGCCGAACAGCTTCACTTCCAGGCTCTCGGTGCCGGCGGCGTAGTCGAGGTCTTTGAGCGTGGCGCGGTAGAACAGGTGCACCTGGTGCACATGCGGCACG
>DASVYZ010000115.1:0-2283 GCA_036391935.1 Burkholderiaceae bacterium
CAGGCGTCGACCCCAGCATCATGGGCATGGGGCCGGTGCCGGCTTCGCAGTTGTGCCTGAAGAAAGCCGGCTGGACTGCGGCCGATCTCGACCTGATGGAAATCAATGAAGCCTTCGCCGCGCAGGCGATCGCGGTCAACAAGGAAATGGGCTGGGATACGAGCAAGATCAACGTCAATGGCGGCGCGATTGCCATCGGCCATCCGATCGGTGCTTCCGGTTGCCGTATCCTGGTCACGCTGTTGCACGAGATGGTGCGCCGCGATGCCAAGCGCGGCCTGGCCAGCCTGTGCATCGGCGGCGGCATGGGTGTGGCCTTGGCGGTAGAGCGTGATTAGGCTTCGATCATCAACTTTCAATACGACGAGGAAACCATGTCTAGAGTAGCGTTAGTAACGGGCGGTATGGGCGGCCTGGGTGAGGCGATTTGCATCAAGATGGCGGCGCTCGGGTACAAGGTCGTGACTACGTATTCGCCGGGCAATACCAAGGCCAATGAGTGGCTCGCATCGATGAAGGAAGCGGGTTACGATTTCCACGCTTACCCCTGCGATGTGGCCGACTACGAATGCGCGGTCGATTGCATCGCCAAGGTGGAAAAGGAAGTCGGCCCGATCGACGTGCTGGTCAATAACGCCGGCATCACGCGCGATATGACCTTCAAGAAGATGGACAAGGTCAATTGGGATACGGTCATGCGCACCAATCTCGATTCCGTGTTCAATATGACCAAGCCGGTATGCGACGGCATGGTCGACCGCGGCTGGGGCCGTATCATCAACATCTCTTCCGTCAACGGTCAAAAGGGTGCCTTCGGCCAGACCAATTACTCGGCGGCCAAGGCCGGCATGCATGGCTTTTCCAAGGCGCTGGCGCTCGAAGTGGCGCGCAAGGGGGTAACCGTCAACACTATCTCGCCCGGCTACATCGGGACCAAGATGGTGATGGCGATTCCGCAGGAGGTGCTGGACAGCAAGATCATCCCGCAAATTCCCATGGCACGCCTGGGCAAGCCTGAAGAAGTTGCCGGCCTGGTGGCCTATCTGGCGTCAGACGAAGCGGCATTTGTCACCGGTGCAAACATCGCCATCAACGGCGGTCAGCACATGCATTAAGGTTGCGTCGCACAGGGTGTGGCACTGCATCCACACCTTGTTTCCACATTCGCAAGTTGCACCAAAATGGGATAGCATGCACGAAGCCGTGCTTGGCCTATCCCATTTGTTTTGCGCGGCATCCCTATATTCATTTCTACTTTCACCTTCACCTTGCAAAGGAAACGCCATGAACAAACGTCAAGCCCTGCTCGCTTCCGCTCTCGCCACCGTTTGCGTCACAGGCATGACTGCCGCGCACGCCGCCGACAGCGAAAAGGAAAAATGCTTTGGGATCGCCAAGGCCGGCCAAAACGATTGTTCCAGCGTCATGGGCACGCACTCCTGCGCCGGTCAAGCCAAAAAGGATATGGACCCGACGGAATGGAAGTACGTCGCCAAGGGCACGTGCGCCAAGGCCGGCGGCACTACGGCCATGCCCAAGGGCGCGAAGTAAACGTCCGAACGGTGCGGTAAATAATTTTTCCTCCGCGTGTAAGAAATCGCTGACGGCTCCGACTAGTGGGTAACCGGTTTCAATCATCTCGGTTACCCACTTAACTTACCCAGGAGATTCGCCATGAACCAACGTCACGCCCTGTTTGCCGCTGCTCTCGCCACCGTTTGCTTCGCCGCCACCGGCGCTGCCCATGCCGCCGATGCTGAAAAAGAAAAGTGCTTCGGCATAGCCAAGGCCGGCCAAAACGATTGCGCCAACAATGCCGGCGTCCATTCCTGTGCCGGCCAGAGCAAGGTCGACAACGACAAGCGCGAATGGAAGTACGTCGCCAAGGGCACATGCCAAAAGGCGGGCGGCAGCTTGACTGCGGCGAAGTAATTCGCCCACCTTTCTCCTCGCGCATCCATGCACACCGTACCCGATAGGCGGGCCCCAATGGGCGTTGGCGTGGGTTTGCGCGCGCCGCATTACCGTGCCTTCCTCGAGCGGCGGCCGCCTGTCGGCTGGCTCGAGGTGCACAGCGAAAATTACCTCGAGCGCGGCGGCTGGGATGCGCACGTGCTCGAGCAACTGCGTGCCGATTACCCCATCAGCCTGCACGGCGTAGGACTCGGCATAGGTTCCGCCAACGGCTTTTCGATGGAGCACGCCAAGCGCGTGCGCGACCTGGTGCAACGCATCGATCCTGTGCTGGTGTCGGAGCATTTGTGTTGGGGCGCGGCCGGTTCG
>DASVYZ010000116.1:0-8307 GCA_036391935.1 Burkholderiaceae bacterium
TGCGGAACGGACGGTGGAACCAGATGGTGTGATCAAGGCTGGCGATCTGAAGGCGCGGCTCGCCCATCTTCACGCCATGCGGCTGCAGCGAGGTCCAGAGCAGGCCGTAATCGGAGACATAGGCGAACAGGGTTTCGTGCACCAGCGGCGCGTCGGGCAGTGCAATGGGCGACTTGGTCCAGACTTGCTTGTAAGGCAGGCGCGAGCGCGTGGAAAACACATCGTCGTTGCCGTCGGAGCGGAAATCGACCGGCACGGGATGGAACGGGCGATGGCGTTCCACGGCCTTGTCGCGCCAGGCGCGCAACGTGGAATCGAGCGTCTCGGGATCGGCGTGCACCGGCATGGGCTTCTGGTGCGACAAGCCCTCTTCCTGCTGCTGGAACGATGCCGACAGCACGAAGATGCGCCGGCCTTCCTGCGATGCCACCACGCGGCGCGTGCTGAAACTGCCGCCGTCGCGCACGCGCTCCACCTCGAAGGCGATGGGCAGCTTCAAGTCGCCCGGTAAAATGAACAACGAATGCAGCGAGTGCGGGCGCCGGCCAACGACGGTTTCACAAGCGGCATACAGCGCCTGGCCTGCAACCTGGCCGCCGAATACATTGGGGCTGCCCATGAAATGGCTCTGGCCGACGAAGCGGTCTTCGGCGACTTTTTCGATGGCGAGCAGCTTGAGGACTTCTTCGGTGTTATAGAGGGTGTCGTCTATCATGATTGTGGTTTTCTCCAGGACTTACTCATTCTAGCCGAAGGTTTGCGGCTGGTTCTGCGTCGAAAAACTGTCTCCATGGCAATATTTGCGCGATTCTGTTGCGAAAATGTTACTTTTTCAAGGAAAGGCCGCTGCCGGCTGGTATCATCGCAGCCATGATAGATCCCGTCGACGACGTCACCGGTGACTTGCCGGTTGCGACCGAAAGCCCGATCCGGCTGCAATTCTCTTCCCCGGAGAAATTGCATACCGTCCTGCTGATGAAGGATTTGTTCGACCAGTGGGTGATCCTGCAAACCTGGAGCGGCAAGCGGGCGGCAAGCGGCGGCAGCAAGCCCCTTCCCTGCGACACGCTCGAATCAGGCTTGAGCGCCCTCTCCGAAATCGCACGTAGCCATCGCGAGCGCGGCTATATCCCGCTGGAAGCCCTGTAGAGTGGAATCGCCGGGCGTCGCACGCCTGCGGCTTTGCCACCCTACACCCCCATCAACGCATTGGGAAACGCCGTAGCGATTTGCGGAAACACGCATAGCAACACCACCGCCGCCATCATCAACAGCACAAAGGGCAGCACGCCCATGATCACGTCGCGCAGCGGGATGTCGGGCGCGATGTTCTTGATCACGAAGATGTTCAATCCCACCGGCGGGTGGATCAAGCCCATTTCCATGACGATGGTCATGACCACGCCGAACCAGATCAGATCGAACCCCGCTTCGCGCAGCGGTGGCAGGATGATGGGCGCCGTCATCAGGATGATGGAGACAGGCGGCAGGAAGAAGCCCAGCACCACGACCAGCAGCAGCACCAGCGCCAGCAAGATCCATTTCGAGAAATGCATCGCCACCACCCATTGCGCCGCCGACTGGCTGATGTGCAGATAGCTCATGACGTAGGAATACAGGAGCGACATGCCGATGATAAGCAGCAGCATGGTCGATTCGCGTATGCTGGCCGAGAGGATCGGGGCCATGTCTTTCGGGCGCCAGAGGCGGTAGACGCCGGCCACCAGCACGAGAGCGAGGATGGCGCCCAGGCCGGCCGTTTCCGAAGGCGTGGCATAACCGCCGTAAAGCGCGACCATCACGCCAATCAACAGTACCACGAACGGCAGCACGCGCGGCAGCATCTCCACCTTTTGCCGCATGCTGTAACGAGTGTCGTCGAGCCAGGCCGACTTCTCGCCGCCGCCATGGTAGACGGCCAGCGCCGCACGGTATTCCTTGCGTGCGCGATACACCGCATAGCCGGTGAACAGGACGATCAAGAGCACGCCGGGGCCGACGCCCGCCAAAAACAGCCGCCCCAACGATTGTTCCGCCGCGACGGCATACAGAATCATCGTGATCGACGGCGGCAAGAGAATGCCGAGCGTGCCGCCGGCGGCGATAATGCCAGCCGCGAAACCCGGGGAATAGCCGCGCTTGCGCATCTCCGGGATGCCGGCCGAACCGATGGCCGAACAGGTGGCTGGCGAGGAGCCCGCCATGGCGGCGAACAGGGCGCAGGCAATCACGTTGGCCACCCCGAGCCCGCCGGGAATACGATGCAGCCAGGCATGGATTGCGGCGTAGAGATCGCGCCCGGCCGGCGAGCGGCCGATGGCCGAGCCCTTGACGATGAACAGCGGTATCGACAGCAGCGTGATCGAAGCCATCTCCTCATACACGTTTTGGGTGACGGTATCGAGCGATGAAGCCGGCATGAAGAAAACCATGAACACCAACGCCACCGTGCCCAGCGCAAAGGCGATCGGCAAGCCGGAAAACATGGCGAGCAAGGTGGCGAGGCCATAGAGCGCACCGAGTGCAAGATCGCTCATGCAGCACTCTTCGCCAGTCTCTGCCACACCTGCAGCAGAATTTGCAACGTCAACAGCGTCATGCCGAAAGCCATCGTGGAGTAGGGTATCCAGAGCGGCGGAGCAAAGGTGGAATCCGTGGTCTGGCCTTCCTGCCAGGCTTCCCAGAACAGCGTCCACGATTTCCAGGTGAAGAAACCGCAAAACACGAAGGAAATCAGATCGATCAGGAACAGCCGCACGCGGTTGGCGGCAGGCGGCAGGATATTGCCCAGCACGTCGATGCCGATATGGCCGCGCGATTGCTGCACATGGGCCGCGCAACCGAAGCTGACGCCGATCAGCATGAACACGGAGACGTCGTCTTGCCAATCGCTCGGCATCTTGAAGAAATAGCGTGTGACGACGGCATAAGTCAGGATGCCCGAGGTGGCGACAATGGCCAGCATGGACAGCGCCATCAGGAAACGGTTGAAGCGGTCGAGCAGGCGGGCAACCGCACCCAGCACGCCTGCGCCTTGCGGAGCCGATGGCGGGGGTGAGGCGAAGCCGCCGCTCATAGGAGCTTTTGCGCGAGTTGCATCAGCTTGGCACAATTGGCATTCTTTTCGCCGTAATCCTTCCAGGCCGTGGCGCGGGCAATCGCTTGCCATTTCTTGACCGTGGCGTCGGACAGGTCGGCCACCTTGGCGCCGGCCTTCTGGTAGATCGCCGCCACCAGCGAATCGTCCAACTGGGCCGATTTGCGGGCGAACAATTCCATGTCGGCGCCCACGGCCATGATGATGTCCTGCTGTTCCTTGGTGAGGCGGTCGAACACGGCCTTGGACATCATCAAGGGTTCCAGCATGAACCAGTAAGCCTTGCCGCGGCCCGTCGTGAGGTTCTTCGACACCTCTTCGAGCCGGAACGATACCAGCGAAGTGGAAGACGTGAGCGCGGCATCGAGTGCGCCGGTCTGCATGGCGGCGTAGATTTCGTTCGAGGGTAACGACACCACGGCGGCTCCGGCTGCTTTCAGCACGAGATCCATTTCGCGCGAACCGCCGCGTATCTTCAAGCCGCTGGCGTCTTCCGGCTCGACGATGGCCTTGGTGCGCGAGGCCACACCGCCAGCTTGCCAGATCCACGAAATCATCACCACGCCCTTTTCCAGCAGCAGGCGGTTCAATTCCCTGCCCACTTCGGCGGTCTTCCATGCCGCGCCTTGGTCGTAGGACGTGACGATGCCGGGCATGAGGCCGATGTTCACTTCGGGCATTTCGCCGCCGGCATAGGACAGCGGCACGAGCGAGAGATCGAGCGCGCCCTTGCGCATGGCGGAGAATTGCGCATTGGTCTTCATCAGCGAAGAACCGGGATAGACCTCGAACTTCAGCGCGCCCTTGCTGCGCCGCTCCACTTCCGCGCCAAACTGGCGGCACAAGCGGTCGCGGAAATCGCCTTCATTGATCGTGCCGCCGGGGAATTGGTGCGAAATCTTCAGGCTGGCGCTCTGCGCGCGTGCCAGCGGCGACAACATCAAGGGAGAAAGTGCGGCGGCGGCCAGAACGGTGCGGCGATGCATATCGGTCATGAGCGGGCTCCTCATTTTTGCGGCATTCACTTGAAGCGAAGAATATCGCGAATCATGCAATCAGGCAAAGAGGCGCCGCGCCCGAGATTGTTTGCTGCCAACGCACATTTGACGGACGTGCTACGCTTCAAGCTTTAGCCGGTCAGCCTTGGCATGCGCCGGCGGATTGGAATAATCCCAGGATAATGAACCGGAATTTACCATCGCTGGACCTGATCCGCGGCTTCGAGGCTTCCGCACGGGGCCTGTCCTTCACCAAGGCTGCGGAAGAACTGGAAATCACCCAATCGGCGGTCAGCCGCCAGGTCAAGCTGCTGGAAGAGCAACTGGGCATCGATTTGTTTCACCGGCGTCATCGCGCCCTGCTCTTGACCGAAGCAGGACAGGAATTCTACCGCGCCGCAACATCGGCGTTGAAGCTGATCGAGGACTCGGCCAGCAAAATCCGCGAACGCGCCACCTCCCGCGTGCTGACGGTGTCCGCCACCATAGGCTTCACCTCGCTATGGCTGATTCCGCGCCTGGCCGAATTCCGCGGCCTGCACCCGGACGTCGATATCCGCATCGATGCCAACAACAAGATGCTGGACCTGAAACAGGAAAACATCGAAGTTGCGATCCGCTACTGCCCGGCCGAGATGGCGCCCGAAGGCGCGATCAAGCTGTTCGGCGAAGAAGTGCTGCCGGTGTGCAGCCCCAAGCTGATCAGCAAAACCCGGCCGCTCGCCACCAGCGAAGACTTGCGGCATCACGTGCTCTTGCACCTCGAATGGCCCGACGGCAGCCACGCGCCATGGCTGAGCTGGACCGTGTGGCTGGAAGTGATGCGGACAGCCGGCGTCAAGCCGCGCGGCTCGTTGCGCTTCAACCAGTACGACCAGGTGATCCAGGCTGCCATCGACGGACAAGGCGTAGCGCTAGGGTCTTCCGCACTGGTGCGCCATCTGTTGCGGGACGGAAGGTTGATTGCGCCGCTGCCCAAGGCGAGCAAATCGACGCGAGCTTATTTCGTGGTCACTTCGCCCTACTATGCCGAGCGGCCCGACGTCGCGGCCTTCGTCGCTTGGCTGGCGCAGCAGGCCAAGGGCGATACCGGCTTGTTGACCCATATCTCCTGAAGTGAAGCCATGCGTGGCTCGACCCAACATATTGCCTTATCCGATACAACCGAAAGTGCTTATGCCAAGGTCGGATATCAGCTTGAGCGTCGGCTTCGTCATAGCGCCGCGTGTTGTCATCGTCGAAGCCGCGCTCCACGCCAGGGTGGATATAAGCCCGGTAATCGATCTTGGCTGCCTTCAGGGCTTCCTCGTACTTGGACCAGGTGCCAAGCCGGCGCTCACCCTTGCCGCTTTATTTTTTGGCGAGCTGCTGTACTTTTTCCAGCGCAGCAGCGACATTGGCATCGGGTGCCACACCGCCGATCACGGCTGAGACCTTGCCGTCGGGCGTGACGATGAAGGTGGTGCGTTCGACGAAATCATGGTCGATCTCGATGCCGCGCGAATCTTTGTGGCCGGCATCATGTTTGATGTTCAAGGCATAGGACTTGGCGATCTTGCCGCTCGGATCGGACGCTACGGGAATCTTGCCGCCGCAATATTGCGGGTCGGCCGAGAAGTCGTTCAGGCGCGCAATGCTGTCAAGCGAAACTCCGATGATGGAAGCGCCGGCCGCCGTAAACTTCTCTTGATTGATGGCGAAGGTATGCGCTTGCAGATTGCAACCGCCCGTGAAGGCCGATGGGTAAAAATAGACCACGACCGTACCTTTTTTCAAGGCATCGGAGAGTGAGTAGTGGAAAGCCTTGCCGGCCAGCGAAGCCTGGGCATCGAAAGTGGGCGCCTTGTCGCCTTCGTTCAAGGCGGCATGGGCGGTGGAAGACAGGGCAAAAGCCGCAGCAACAGACAGCAGAATACGTTTCATCATGGAATTTCCCTCTGAGGTTTGGTTGGGCCGCACCGCAGTATCTCACTCTTTCTTGTAGAACGTTTGGCAGGTGCGGCAGGTGCGTGAGGGCACCGTGGCCGGGTCCGCCGCCGCTTCAAATCGTTATGGCCAACCGTCGCGACGACGGATGCCTTCAAAGCACCGCTCTTTTTGGCCAGGCCGACGGCGTCGCCCTTTTGCTCGAAATAGGTCTTGCAGCTTGCCGAACATTTGCTTCGAGTCCCGGCCGTCCGATACGGCGGCCTTGGCACCTTTCAGGGCCCGGAGTCCAGGGAAAACTTGCTGAGTTGTTAGGCGTGTAATCCTTTGTAAGCCTTGTGCGCCGCCTCCGGTTTCCTGCGTTTTAATGGCATATCAACTCGACAGCCTGGAAGGGAAACATCATGAACATCGCCAAAGTCAGCCTCACTCTGATTGCCCTCACCCTTGCCGCCAGTAGCCTGGCCGGCTGCGTGGTGACGCCTGTACGCGGCTACGTTGTCGCGCCGGCACCGGCACCCGTAGTTGTGGTGCATGGCTATTACCGCTATTGATTGCAAAGAGTGCAAACTTGCGGGGTTGCAAGCTTGTAAGGCTTTGTAACAGTGGTCAGCACTTTTATCGCCCAGGCGTTCTAAGCTTATAGCAACGAACGATGCACGGAGGGAATGATGAGGGCGAAATTGATCTTGGCCATGGCTGCCGTGGCGGTGTTGGCGAGCAGCTTGAGCGGTTGCATCGTGGTGCCGGAACGCGGCTACTACTATGGTCCTCCCGGCTATTACTATCATGGCGGGTACTACGATCACGACCATGATCACGACCGTCGCTGGTAAATGGCAGTGCAGCCGTGTCGGGCGAATATTGCGGGCCTGCGCAGCAGGCCCGTTTCTTTAGCGATTGTCGTGATTGCGGCGGCCGGCCAGGGTATTGTCTTCCGGGATATCGAGTTGCGGCCGCAACTGGCTCGGCGTACTGGCGTTTTTCTTGATCGCCAGGAGGAGCGCCTGCTGCATCGCCGCCGTGCTTTCTATGCCCATGGTATGGCCGATGCCCGACACGGTCTTGCTGTAGGTGTAAATATCGACTTCACGGTAAGGCGGCTTGGTGCCGACGCAGAATTGCAGGAAATCCGACAACAGCTTCATGCCCTTGCTCTTGATCGACTTGCCGATCAAGGTATCGGCAATCGATAATGCCGCGACATAGGCGCCGCAGAATGCGTCGCCCTCGCAGCGGAACTCGCTGAGATGGCGCAGCGCGGCGATGCCGGCGCAGGTATCGATCACATCGATGGCGTTGGCAAGGGCCTCGCGCTCAAGATCGCGCGCCTCGGTGCGCTGCTTGTTGATATCGGCGGCGCGTGCCGTGGCTTCCATCAGCTTGGACCACAGGCCTTCGTCCGCGGCCTTCAAATCGTTGCTGTCCCATTCGTCGGTCAGGCCAAAGGCGCGCATCACGCCGGCGGCCCTGGCGCGCAGGTCGCGGCAAGTATCGTCAGCCTTGGCGTATTGGTCGCGCAGGAAATTGGTGGCGTCGCTCTGGGAAAAATACGGCGAGACGGCCGAGGTCACCGACTTGCCGAGCACGGCATCGTTGATCACCTCGTTGCCGATGATGACGGCGTTCTTTTCCGCCGTATTCAACAACAGGTCGCGCCAGGGCGCATTGATTGCGTCGTTAGGTAACATTGCTCACCGTCTGATACCGCGATGAAAAAAGACCCGCGCAAAAAATAAAAAGACCGGTGAACGGTCTTTTGAAGGCACCCATCAAGGGCAGCGCATAAGCTGCGCGTGTGTCCGAATTATTGGCGGAGAGGGTCGGATTCGAACCGACGGTACGGTATAACCGTACACTGGATTTCGAGTCCAGCGCATTCGACCACTCTGCCACCTCTCCTGCTACGGTCGTTTCTTTTGCAGACCATGCTGCAAAGCATGAAATTATAGCAGAAGCTTTTTTATTATGGAAGCCTGTTTGCCCATCCATTTGCTCAATCATGACGCCAGGTAACTACGTGTTGGTCGTTTGATGCGGTGAAACAGGGTTTCGCTCAAGAAGTTTCCCGAAATCATCATTCTGTCATATTTCATCGATACCATTCCTAGCTTGTGGAAATCCCCAAGAAGGTGTTTGTGCGCTCTTTATCCATGGCCAGGCTGTCGTTCCCCGAGCCCCTGGCAATTGTGCCCGCCATCATGCAGACCGACGACAGGAACGCCATGTTGCATAACAAGCTACATGAGAGACTACAGGAGATTATGGAACGGCGCCAGTTAGGAG
>DASVYZ010000117.1:0-3537 GCA_036391935.1 Burkholderiaceae bacterium
TTCCACCTCGCGCCGCCGCTCTTGGCCAAGCGCGATGCCAAGGGCCACCTGATCAAGCGGGAATTCGGCCCGTGGATGATGCGCGCTTTCGGTGTGCTGGCCAAGTTCAAGTCGCTGCGCGGCGGCGCGCTCGATATCTTCGGCTATACGGCCGAGCGCAAGATGGAACGTGCCCTGATCGGCCAGTATCGCGACCGCATCAAGGCGCTATTGCCCAAGCTGACGGCGGAGAACCTGTCGAAAGCGACGGCCATCGCTTCGGTTCCGGAAGACATCCGCGGCTACGGCCATGTCAAGGAACGTCATTTGAGCAATGCCAAGCAGAAGGAGGCGCGTCTGCTGGCCGAGTTCGATGCCGCGCCGAAGGAAGCGCAAGTCGCGGCTTGATTGCAGTCGCAGGAACGAAAATGGCAGCTCCAGCGGCTGCCATTTTTATTTGGACGAAGGGTGGAAAAAGCCAACGACCCTTGCTACCCCAAGGTCAGAATCTCATTCGCATGCCGCAGCCGCTGCGACAACAGCGCCGCGATGTTGCGATAGAGGATCGCTGCAATCGCCGGCACGCGCGCCATGTTGTCGTCATCGATGCGCAACAGCTTGCAGGCAGTGAGCGCCTTGATGGAAGCCGAGCGCGAGCGCGCTTCGATCAGCGACATTTCACCGAAGCATTCGCCCGGCCCGAGTTCGCCTATCACTTTCTGGATGCCGAACGAACGCTTGGCGATGCGCAGGCGGCCCGACAGGACGATGTACATGAACTGCCCTTGCTCGCCTTCGACAATGGGGTTCTCGCCGGCGGCGAATTCCACCAATTCCGCATCTTCGAGCAAGTGCATCAGCTCGCAGTCTTCCAGCCCGCGAAACAAATTCAGCTTGAGCAGGAGCGCACGCAGCTCGGGCGGGCAGGAGACCGGCACGGCTCAGCCTCGCTGCGTCTTGTATTGCCGGTAGCCGCGCGCGCGCAGGGCGCACGCGGGACAGGTGCCGCAGCCGTAGCCCCAGTCGTGCAGCGCACCGCGCTCGCCGAGATAGCAGGTATGGGTATCCTCGCGGATCAGGTCGACCAGGGCGGCGCCGCCTAGTTCGTGCGCCAATTCCCAGGTCTGCGATTTGTCGATCCACATCAAGGGCGTCTCGAGCTTGAGCCTGGTTTGCATGCCCAGGTTGAGCGCCACCTGCAGCGCCTTCATCGTATCGTCGCGGCAATCGGGGTAGCCGGAGAAGTCGGTTTCGCACATGCCGCCGACCAGCACGTCGAGGCCGCGCCGGTAAGCCACCGTGGCGGCCACGGTCATAAACAGCAGGTTGCGCCCCGGCACGAAGGTATTGGGCAAGCCGTTTTCCTGCATCGCGATCTCCACATCCTGCGTCAGCGCGGTATCGGAAATCTTGCCGATCAGCGAGAGGTCGATCATGTGGTCTTCGCCCAGCCTGGCATCCCATTCAGGCGAAAGCGCGCGCATCTTTTGCAGCAGCGCGGGGCGCACCGTCAATTCGACCGCGTGGCGCTGGCCGTAGTCGAAACCGATGGTCTCGACCTGGCCGTAACGCGCCAGCGCCCAGGCCAGGCAAGTCGTTGAGTCCTGCCCGCCGGAAAACAGCACCAGGGCCTTGCTCGTTGCGCTCATCCGTTTCTCCCTTATTTGCTCTTGTTGACGCCGGTAATGCTTTGCTCGACATAATCGCCGTTCGGTTCGGTATAGCGCAGGCGTACCGGATACCATTCGAGCGAGGGGGCGAGCCAGATATCGACCTTCTGGCCCTTGCGATCGGGCGGCGGTTCCTTGATCACGTGCATGGCGCTGAAATTGCCCATGGCGGTGCGCACGTCTTCCATCTTGTCGACGCGGAAGGTCCATGGCTCGGCATCGTGCTGGCCGGCGACGAAGAATACCCAGTCGGTGTTTTCCTTGAAGTGGGTGTGCGAGCCGCGCGCCACGGCAATCAATTCCCAGACCGCGCTGGCGCGGTCCTGCTCGCCGCCCAGCAAGGGATAGGTATTGCTGCCGGAAGAAAAGCTGATGCTCTTGCTGTCGCGATGGAACACGGTCGTCGTCGGGTCTTTGCGGAAGCGCTTCTCGGCGAATTCGGACGGCGCCAGACCGTAATCGTCGATCGCGCCATCGCTCTTCGAATCGAGAATCTTGCCGAACAGTGCGGCGCGCGTTTCTGCCTCGATATGGTAGGTATTGCCCGAGGCACTCCACTTGAGCACGCCTTCACCGCTCAATTCCAGACCGCTTTGCTGGGCGCGGATCGCGTAGTCGAGTTCGGCCGAAGGCGGCAGGTTGAACTTGCGCTTCTCTACAGGGTGGTCGGTGTCATCGGCCGCTACGGCCGCACCTGCGAACATGGTGCCGGACAACAGCAGGGCCAGCACGGCTTTTGAAACTGAAACTGTCATTGGGGGATTCCGTATTCTTGTCCGGATAGGACTCTAACGTGCAGCCTGGTCCGGCAGTGCACGCATCGACGTCATGGTCATTTCGTAATAGTCGCCGCTTTTCTCGGTCTGGCGGATCTTGACCGGATACCATTGATCCTGCGGCGCCAGCCAGATGTCTATCTTCCTGTCATAGCTGCCTGTGCGCGGAATGCGCACGACATGCCACGCTTGCATCTTGTTGTGGTCGATTTCGACCTCTTCCTGACCGACGACAAGGATACTCCAGATGTCGGCATCGCGTGTTCCGGCCACGAACAGGTCGATTTGCGCGCCCGGTACGAATTTCTCGCGGTCACCACGGCCGATGGCGGCCAACTCCCACACCACGCTGCTGGTATCCTGCTCGCCTCCCTTGAGCGGGTAGGACAGCGTCGAAGCGGAGAAGCTGATGTTGTTGCGCTGGTCGCGGTTGAAATGGGTTGCCGTTTCCGAGCGGCGGATGCGCTTCTCGCTGTAGAGCACGGGGGCGATGCCATAGCTGTCGAAGCCGCCCTCGCTGGTGAAGCTGAGCAAGCCGACGAACAAGACATGGGCTTCGCCGTTCACCTGGTACTTGCCGCCCTCGTTTTGCCAACTGATGATGCTGCTGCCGTAACTCGGGTTGCCGCCCTTGGCCGACACTTGCTCAAGTTCGTATTTCAGCTCGGCCGAGGGCGGAAAATCGACCTTGTAATGCACCGGTACGCTCTTATCATCTTCCGGCTTGTCGGCGGGATTGTCGAGCTGCTTGTCGGCACCCGCCGCGTCGAGCGAAGGCACGGCGGTATCCACCGGGTTTGCCTGCGGCGCCGCAGCCAGGTCGGGTGCGGGATCGGGCGGCGGTTCGGTGGACATCGCCGGGGCGGTATCGGGAGGCGGCGTTATCCGCTGTTGCGGCTTCGGTTTCGGCTTGGCCCTGAACGGCTTATGTTCGGGCGCGGCTTCCGGTACAGCTGCCGGCGGGGCAGGCAATTGCACCGCGGCAATCGGCGGGAGCTCCCGGTCTTGCCTTTGCATGGCGTCGATGTTGCGTCCAGCCCAATCGAGGGCGAGCACGTGCAATAATACGACCGCAATCAGGATAAACGATATGCGGCGCAACGCTGGCGCGG
>DASVYZ010000118.1:0-3239 GCA_036391935.1 Burkholderiaceae bacterium
CAATTCATTGGAAGAGCGCGTTTTGCCGGGGCTTCTATCGGCTTTTGTGCCAACCGCGCTTAATACCTCACGCCGAAGTTGATTCCCGCGGTAAGCGGCGGCAGGTATTGCGCCTGCCACACCACGATACCGTTGGAAGACTGCTGCGCCAATGCCGCGGTCTTGATGTTGGCGTTTTCCAGGTTGCGGACATAGGCGTCCAGGTACCAGGCCTTGCCCGAGTTATAGCGCAGGCCGAGGTCGGTGCGGGTATAGGCCTTTTGTTCGTCATGGGTATTGTTGGCGACATTGTTTGCCGTCGCCACGCCGCCGTCGAACACGGAGAGCCAGCTCGCCGTTTCATAGTGCAGGTTGATGCGCGGCACCAGGGTCGCATCGCCATAATGGAAGATGTGCTGGTACTGCAGCGTCCCGCTGAACTTCGGCGTATGCGGCATGCGGTTGCCGGTCACGCTTTCGGAATTGACGCCTGTTGCGGGATTGGGCGGCATGATCTGGCTATAGTCGTTACTGCCCGCCACCATGGAGCCGAGCGTCGCTGTGGGGATATAGCTCGCGGTGAGTTGCAGCTTGTCGTCGCGCGTCAAGCGCGCAGCCAGTTCGGACTCCAAACCGACGATGCGGGTCGTGCCGGCGACGTTGTACAGATTCAAGGTATGCCCGCCGCCGGGCAGGGTCACGGCGCTGGCGAACTGGTAATCCTTGAAGTCTTCATCATAGATCGCGTTATTCCACTTCACCGTTCCGCCGAGGAAAGAACTCTTGCTGCCGATTTCATAGCTCGTGATGGTTTCCGGCGCAAACACGCCGGCCGCGCCGGCCGAAGCGCCGCCATCCTGCAAGCCGCCCGACTTGAAGCCGGTGGAAATGCTGGCATAGACCATGTTGTCCGGGTTCAGGTCGAACGCTGCCTTGAGCAGCCAGGTTGCCTTGCTGTCGTGATAAGTACCGGTGTTCAAGTCATAGGACTTGAGGCCGGAGCCGGGTTGGCCGATCGGCACGCCATTGTTGAGATTGACGTTGATGTTGCCGCTGGGCTGCACCGGCAGGTTGGGCAGCGTCGGATCGTAGGTCCAGGCGTAGTCGTTGCCGCCGTTATTGGCCTTGTCGTCCTTGGTGAAGCGCACGCCCGCGGTCAGGTGCACGCTGTCGTTGACGTTCCAGGTTTCCTGGGTAAACACGGCCTTGGAAGTCACGGTCTCGTCGGGCTGGATGAACACGCCCATCCAATTGATCGGGCCCTGGGTCGTGCCCACCTGTTGCGGAATGTCGAAGCGGATGCTGTTGTTCTCGTGGCCGTAGTAGGCGCCGAGCAACCAGTCGAGCTGGCGCTTGCCGGTCGATTGCAACTGCACTTCGTGGCTGTAGTTTTCGTAGTGCGAATTGTCGGTATTGTCGAACTGCGTATTACCGCCGGTGGCGAAGCTGGTCGGCACATTGGCGCCGGCATTCTGGTCGAAGGTCGATGCGCCATCATAGATGCCGTAGCCGAAGGTGTAATTGAACGCCATGGAGTCGTTGACGGCCCAGTCCACGCGGCTACGCACATTTTTGGAATCGCGATCGAGCGAAGGCGCCTGCATGATCAGCGCGGACCACAGGCTCTGCCCCGCCCGCGGGTCTTGCATCAGGTTTTCATTGGGCGTGCCGCGGTCGCGGAAGGCTTCGAGCGAGATATTCCATTTCAGGCTTGTGCTCGGCTGCCACAGATAGCTCAAGCGAACGGCCGTCTGGTCTTGCGCATTATATTTCTGGCCGCGCGTCACAAAATCGTTGGAATTGATCGGCTGGAACGAGGCGGCGCTGGCGGTCGGGTTGGCCGCGAAATAAGCCGCCTGCTGGCTGGCGATCGGAATATTCGGCGGCGTCTGATAGCTTACATAGCCGTCGTGCTGCTCGTGGTCGAAGGCCACGCGCATGGCCATGGTGTCGCTCAAGGGGACGTTGAACGCGCCCTTGGCGCCGGCAGCGTTGTAGCTGCCCACGCCGGTTTCGAAGCTGTATTCGTTGTCGCCGAGGACGGGCTTGGCGGTTTGCATATTGACCGCGCCGACGGTGGAATTGCGGCCCCACAGCGTGCCCTGCGGGCCGCGCAGCACTTCCATGCCCTCCAGGTCGAACAGCAAGGCAGTCGCGCCTTCGGCACGCGGCGCATAAACGCCGTCGACGAAGATCGCGACTTCCGGGTCGGCCTGCTCGGTCTTTGCCTGGTCGTTGCCGATGCCGCGCAAGGTCATGGTGATGACACCGTGGTCGCCCTGCGTCGTGGCCTGGAAGCCGGGCACCAGGGTGGCGATGTCTTCGACATTTTGCACGTGGTTGTCTTGCAGCGAAGCGGCCGACAACGCCGTGATGGCCACCGCCGTTTTCTGCAGCGAGGTGGCACGCTTGGTTGCGGTCACGACGATTTCCGGCACCGTGCCATTGTCGACTGAAGCGGCTGAAGCAGTGTTGCCGATCTGTTGTTGCGCGGGTGCGGTGGGCGCTTGTTGCGCCTGAACAGCGCCGGCGCCGGCCAGCAGGGCCAGCACGGCCAATCGAATCGGGGATCCCAATAGAGATGGGGATGTCATGTGGTTCTTCATGTGTCTCCTATTGTCGTTTGGTTCATCGACGTTTACGGGGTCGATGATTTTTCCCTTGATATTCTTCTTGCTTTGAATCCGAGTTCACATTTATTTGAAAACGTTTTCATATAGAATGAAGTCGTTTTCAAAGTTTATGAAATCGATTTCATATTACATAGTTTGACGAAAAACACCAAGAAAAATGTTGGCGACGGAAGTTTTTTGGGCGTACCATGACCAATTGTTGTGACCTCACAACAACTTTCAGCAAACCATCGCGGTATTTTTGATATCGTTTTCATGGATTTCCCACCTCGATAAATGAATCCCTTAAAACAAGTCCTGATCGTGGGCGGCGGCACCGCCGGATGGCTGACTGCCGCCTTCCTGGCGCGCACGCTCGATATCGCCAAAGACGACGGCATTTCCATTACCGTCGTCGAATCGTCGGATATCCCCACGATAGGCGTAGGAGAAGGAACCTTCCCGTCGATCCGCGGCACGCTCGCTGCCATCGGCATAGACGAAGCACGCTTCATCCGCGACTGCCATGCCACCTTCAAGCAGGGCGTAAAGTTCGTGGACTGGGTGCGTGCGCCGGGAACCGTCGGCACACGCTACTACTTCCATCCGTTTTCCGTGCCCAGCCAAAAGCCGGGCGGTCCCGAGTTG
>DASVYZ010000119.1:0-6006 GCA_036391935.1 Burkholderiaceae bacterium
CTAAGCCAACGCCACACTGCCACTGCGTTAAAATCCGGGGTCATGAACCATGACCCCGTTTTCTCCTTCCCCTCTGTTGCCCACGCTGCCTTGAATAGCATCTCCAGGGTTTGATGGCGATGCGCGGTAATTCGTCTCCCATAGCAAGCGCGCAACAGCAGGCGCACGACAAGCTCGCGTCGCTGGTTGCCCGTCATGCAGCCCATCCTTTCCGCAAGCCTTATGCCGGCTACAACCGCGCAGCCTTCGGCGAAAGCCTGGAAGCCTGGCGCGCGCATGGCGAGGCGCCGCTAATACTCGATGCCTGCTGCGGCGTGGGGCTCTCGACCATGCACCTGGCAGCGCAATTTCCCGATCACTTCGTCATCGGCATAGACCAATCGGCCGACCGTACGGGGCGCAACACACTGTGGGAAGGGGAGCTGCCGCCGAATTTCATCCGCGTGCGTGCCGATCTGGTCGACTTTTGGCGTCTGCTTCATGACGCCGGCATCAAGCCTGCGCGGCACTATCTGCTCTACCCCAACCCCTGGCCCAAGATAGGCCAGTTGCATCGGCGCTGGCATGGGCATGCGGTGTTTCCGATCGTGGTGGCGCTTGGCGGCGTGTTCGAATGCCGCAGCAATTGGCGTATTTATATCGAAGAATGCGCAGCGGCGCTGACGCAATTGAGCGGCAAAAGCGTGGTTCGTGAAGCGTTTGTGACGGACGCGCCGATCACGCCGTTCGAGCGCAAGTACATCGAATCAGGGCATGCGCTGTGGCGTTGCCGGGTGCATCTATAGCCGCTATAGCCTCTATAGGCTCCATGGGCTTAGGCAAGCCGAGCAAAAACACTCTATTATTCCAATTTCAGCAACAATACCGAAAACTGAAGCATGGATCGTTTGCAATCAATGCGTGTCTTTGCCAAGGTCGTCGAGCAGGGCAGCTTTGCCCGCGCCGCCACCCTGCTTGAAATGTCCAATGCCGTGGTCACGCGCCATGTGGCCGATCTTGAAGGCCATCTCGGCACGCGCCTGTTGAACCGCACCACACGCCGCCTCTCGCTGACCGAGACCGGCATGGCTTACCTCGAACGCGTCAAGCAGATCCTGCAGGATATCGACGACGCCGATGCCATCGCCTCGGCCCAGGCCAAGAAGCCTTCGGGCACCTTGCGCGTGTATTCCCATCTCGGCTTCGGCCAGATGCAGCTGGCCAAGCTCTTGCCTGAATATGCGCAGAAATATCCCGACGTAACGCTCGACGTGACGCTGTCCGACCGCGACGTGGACCTGGTCGAGGAAGGTTTCGACCTCGGCATCTTCATCGGCTTGCAGCGGTTCGACGTCTCGATGATTTCGCGCCAGATCGGCACCACCGAAGTGCTGCTCTGCGCCTCGCCGGGCTACCTGGAAAAACACGGTGCGCCTGTCGTGCCCGAAGATGTGTCGAAGCATATCTGCCTGAATTTCCCGTTCGAGCAATTGCGCCACCGCTGGCCCATCGAAGGGCCGGACGGCACGACCATGCACATCCCCGTGACGAGCAAGATGCTGTCCAACAGCGGCGAACTGCTGCGTCAGTGCGCCATGGCCGGCATGGGTATCGTGATCCGCCCTTCGTTCAGCCTGGCCGACGATCTCGTGTGCGGGCGCCTGGTGCGACTCTTGCCCGACTACCATCTGGGCCAGATGAGCGTGATGATGGTCTACCCGAGCCGGCGCCTGCTCTCGGCCACGGTGCGCAGCTTCGTCGATTTCGTCAGCCAGCACTATCCCTATCCCGAGCGCGATCCCTGGCTGAATACCGATACGGAGTGCAAGGGAAACAAAACTACCGCTTGAGAATATCGAGCACTTGCCGGCCGGCGGCTTCGATTTCGCCGCTGTTGTCGATCCGTATCACTTGCTTCGATTCGAGCGGCGGGAATTGGCTGGCGCGGCTGATCCGGCGCAGCAAAGCGGCACCGCTTTCGCGCCCGCGCGCGGCCAGGCGCTCCTCCAGCAGGTGCGCCTCGGCCTCGATCCATATGATTTGGGCCTGCGGAAAGAGTTGCTGTAATTGCGGCACGTATTCGCGCGAACCGTTGACCATGACGTCATGGCCGGCACAAAGCTCGGCTTCGATGCCGCGCCGCACGCCGTAAGACACGCCATCGACCTGCCATTGCATGGCGAATTGCCCTGTTGCGGCAAGGTTCCAGAAGGCGGCGGCATCGACGGCTTCATGCGCATCACCGCTTTTGGCGGGCTTGGTGACGGTGCGCCGCGCAAACACCATGTTCCCATGCGGCAGGCGCTGCTGCACCCAGCGCAACAGGCTGTCCTTGCCCGCGCCGGAGGGGCCGACGAAAAAGAACAGGCGGCCTGGCACAGGCAGGCCGGCCTGTGGCAGGCGGTCACCAAAGGGGAAACTGCGCCATGCGCTGAAGGGGCCGCCCACGCTCGTTTCGCGGAAAATGCACAAGCGGTCGATGACGAAGGGGGCCTGCGCCACAGGCGCAAAGTGTTCTTCGGCGGCGCGGCGCAAGACGTAAGCGGCGTCGTCATCGATCTCACGCAAGTCGTCCGACAAGGTCAGGTGGAAGCGGTATTCCTCCTCCGTGTAAGGATAACCCCAACGCTGCAGCAGCGCTTCCTGGCGCTGGCTCAAGCCGCGGCGCCGGCGTGTTGCCAATTCGCTGTCCGACGGCGCCGCGCGCAGCATATCGAAATAGCTGACACAGCGCATGGCCAAGGCGCCAATTTCATCTTCCGCGCCTTCGGGACGCAGAGCGAGGAAGTGATCGAGCGGTTTGATCTTGAGTGCCGGCACGGCGATACGGCGCTGCGCCTGGCAAAATGCCGCCGCCATCGCTTCGAGATTGGCTTCGGAAAAGCCCTGTGCCAGATGGAACGGCGCCTTCAGCGTGGCATGGAAGCCGTAACGCCGCGCGCCGCTGGTGAGTTGCGACAACAGCACCGGGGGAATGCCCGGTACGGTTTCCTGCCCTACCGCGAGATCACGCTCCGCATCGCGCCCGATCCAGCAATTGCCGGCTTCGGCCCAGGGCGCCCCCGGTTCGGGCGCGAAGTACAGGGCGTAGCGCATGGCTAAGCCGCCATTTGATAGCTGCGTCTGGTTTCCATGCGCGCCGGCTCGGCGCAATAAGCAAGACGGCCTGCAGCAATGGTGGCGACCAGGCGTGCGGAGCCGGCAGCGCCAGGCTCGACCAGCAGCAAATCGGCACGGCGGCCCGAAGCGATGCGGCCGCGGTCGGCCAGCCCCAGCGCGGCGGCCGGCTGTTCCGACACCATGCGCCAGGCATCGGCCAGCGAGCAGGCGCCTTCGTGGGCCAGCTTGAACGGGGCGTGCAGCATGGCGGGGTAGTAATAGTCCGATACCAGGATGTCGCACATGCGGCTCTTGACGGCATCGATGGCGGCCAGCGCGCCGCGGTGGCTGCCGCCCAGGAGCACATTGGGTGCGCCCATGATCACGCGATTGTCGTAAGACAGCGCGGCAAACAGGGCATCCTGGCTCATCGGGAATTCGGAAATCGCGACGCCCAACAGCTGGTAACGTTCGCGGTCGGCGCTGTTGGCGTCGTCGTGCGATGCCATGGGGACGCGGTGCCTGGCGCAGGCTTCGGCCAAGCGCGCCACGGCTCTCGCCACTTCCTCGCGCGGACGGCTTTCGGCGATCTTGACGCGCGCGCAAAAGGCATCGGTGGCGCAGCGGGCGCGCGCCGCATAGGCGGCCAGTTTTTCCGGACGCTTGCTGCCGGCGACGATCTGCGGCAGATGCTCATTGAAAGCAAAGAAATCGATACGCCCCTGGGCGATCCAGTCCAGCGCATCGGCCACACCCTCAAGGTGGGCGGTTTCAAAACGCAAGTGCACGCGATGGTCGACGTGGCTGTTGGCGCGCAATTGCGCGACCTGATTGAGCAAGGCCAGCGCCGGCTCCCGGCCGCGCAAGCCGCCTTCCCAGCTATACGCCAGCCCGTGGCAAGCTGTGGTGATGCCGTTGGCGGCGAGCTGGCGGTCGGTATCGGCCAAGGCGATATCGAGCCCGAATTGCGTGTCGGGACGCGGCTGGATCTGGCGCTCGAAGGCGTCGCCATGCAGATCGACGATACCGGGCAAAATCAGCAAGCCCTGGGCGTCGAACACCTTGCCTTCATTGCCCGATTTGACCGAACCGCCGACGTGATCGATGCACGCGCCGTAGAGTGTGACGTCGGCCGGCGCCCAGTCCGTGCTGCCGTCTTGCCGTTGAACCAAACCGGTTCCGCCGTGTATGAAGAGCCTTGTGTCCATGGACCACCTGAAAAAGAATTCCGATAATGTCAAAGGTGCATGCTAGTGTCCGAATATGACCGGCCTTTGACATCATGGTTCATTTGTCGTTTTGGCAGCATCGATATCGTAACGTGGCAGCAAAGAAGCGCCAATCATTGCCGTTAAGGAACTATCGCCGACAATGGTATTCTTACCGTCATTACCCCGATTCCACGTTTCCGCCATGTGTCAATTGCTTGGGATGAATTGCAACGTCCCCACCGACATCGTGTTCAGCTTCACCGGATTTGCCGAACGCGGCGGCGGTAGCGACAAGCACAAGGACGGCTGGGGCATCGCTTTCTTCGAAGGCGCCGGCGTGCGCCATTTCGTCGACCATGAGGCGGCCGTCCGTTCGCCCGTCGCCGAGCTGATCCGGCGCTATCCGATCAAATCGAGAAATGTGATCTCGCATATTCGCAAGGCAACCCAGGGCGAGGTATTGCTGGAAAATTGCCATCCTTTCGTGCGCGAGCTCTGGGGCCGTTACTGGGTGTTTGCGCACAACGGCGACTTGAAGGATTTCCATCCGCCCATTTCCGGGCCCTACCGCCCCGTGGGCCAGACCGACAGCGAGCGCGCGTTTTGCCACATCTTGCAAGTCTTGCTCGAGCGCTTCGGCGAGCGGATGCCTGCGCTGGAGGAATTGCGCAAAGTGCTGGCCGAACTTGCGGAAGACATTGCCTCGCACGGTCCGTTCAACATGCTGCTCTCGGATGGCTCGGCCTTGTTCGCACATTGCTCGACCAATTTGTTCTATGTCGTGCGGCAGCACCCGTTTGCCACGGCCAAGCTGGTCAACAACGACATCCGCGTCGACTTCGCCCAGGTGACCACACCGGCGGACCGTGTGGCCGTCATCGTCACGGAACCGCTGACCGACAACGAGGACTGGACCCAATTCCAGAGCGGTGAAATGAAAATGTTTATTGAGGGCGTGCCGGTCTAGTCAACATCCAGGATAATGCGGTGCACCATGGAATTTTGCGGTTCCATGAGATAAAAACCCGCAAAAGTAAGGTAAATTCCGTAGTGGAGCGAAGCGCTCAATGCCCTTCCCAACCGTGCGAGCGAATTATCCGACCATGTCCGATCAAACACCGCTCTCCACCGTGCCGCCTCTGAGAGTCAGAGAATTCTTTCTGGCGCGCCAACCCATCCTGGACCGCAACCAGGAACTGGTGGCGTATGAGCTGCTGTTTCGCGGCGGCGAAGTCGGCAGTGCCGACATCACCAACGATCTTTCGGCGACGGCCGCCGTCATTTCCCACACCGCCCAGCTCGGCATCGAGAAGGTGATAGGCGATGCGCTCGGTTTCGTCAATGTCGACGCGGCCGTGCTGATGAGCGACATCTTCGCCTTCCTGCCGCGCGAGCGCGTGGTGCTGGAGATCGTCGAAACGGTGAAGGCCACGCCGGAAGTGGTGGCGCGCGTCCAGGAATTGTCGGAACAAGGCTTCCAATTTGCGCTCGACGACGTGATCACCGACAGTGCCGACGTGCAAAAACTGCTGCCGATGACTTCCATCGTCAAATTCGATTTGCGCGACATGCCGCTCTCCGCCTTGCTCAAGTTGACGCCGCAATTCAAGCAAGCCGGCAAGATATTGCTGGCCGAGAAAGTCGAGTCCTACGGCCAGTTCAAGATCTGCCTCGATCTCGGTTTCGATTATTTCCAGGGCTATTATTTCGCCAAGCC
>DASVYZ010000120.1:0-2478 GCA_036391935.1 Burkholderiaceae bacterium
CATGTATCTCGACCTTGATGCGGTATTCCGTGGTGCGGAAGGCGTGTTCCAGGAAGGGCACGGAGCAGATGCCAAAGGTCTCCAGGCCGCGCGTGGCGACCAGCTCGAAACTCTTCGCGTCCGGCGCCACCGCGCCCGACGCCATCGCGGTCTGGCCGCGCGGGATGGTGAGCGTCTGGATCACGGTCGAGGTTGCCGGCTCCCACAGCCAGTAGCCGACCTGCTCGTGGTAGGTCTTGACCTGTTCCGGCTTGACGATATGGATGTGGTAGCGCAAGCCGTAAAACAATTGCGGGCCGTTGGTCACGGGGTCGATCGGCTGCATTTCCAGCTTTTCCACATAGGCTTGCTTGCGCGGGCCGTCGGCCTTGGGCTTGGTATCCAGGCCGCGCTGGCCTTCCCACACCCCGGCCATGGGCGTCAGCGGGCCAAGATGATTCAGGGTATGGATGTCGGCCTTCGGTTCGGTATAGATATCGCTGGGAAAATCGCTCATTCACTGCTCCATTGTTATCAGATTTGCTTCACACTTCCGCTTCGCAACATTGTGCCACTAGGCAGGCTGGTACGCTAGAATGAGCCGACCGCCAGCGCGAACCCGTGGACCATGGAGCCCCGCCCGCCCCTCACCGACGCCTTAGCCAAACCGGATGTCAATACGGAAGCCGAGTTGCGCTCGCGCCGCTTTGTGCAGATCGCGGGCTTTTCGGTGGTTGGGCTGGCGATCCGCATCTTCACCAGCCTGTACAACCAGGAATGGCTGGTGGCTTGGGTCCTGCTGATGGGCTTGATTGCCGTGCTGGCCAGTCTGATCCTGAACAAGAGACAGCAGCGGCATGCCAACCCGCTGCTGCTGACTTCGCTGGCGCTGATGATCGCATTCCTGGCATGGATTAGCGAAGGCATCTACGATTCCGCGCTGTTCGCATTCCCCTGCCTATTGATCATGGCCGGCCTGCTGCTGCGGCGGCGCCAATTCTTTGCATTCTCCGCCATGACTGTCGTGGCTGTGCTGTTCGTCGCCTATGCCGGGATCTCGGGTTGGCATGTATTCAAGCCCATTGGCGACCCGGTCAACCGCGTGATAGACACGGTGCTGATGCTGACCGTGAGCGGCATGGCAGTCTGGGTGATGACGCGCGATTTGCACCATGCCTTGCGCCGGTTGCGAGAAGAAGTCGAGCGCGTGCACGAGTCGCGTGCCAGTCTGGCCTACCTGGCGCAGCACGACGTGCTGACCGGCCTGCCCAACCGCCTGCTCGGGCGCGAGCTGCTGGAGCAAACCATCGTTCAGGCGCGCCGGCGCAACCGGCGCATCGCGCTCCTTTTCGTCGACCTCGACCACTTCAAGCAGGTCAACGATACGCTGGGCCATTCGGCGGGCGACGAATTTCTGCGCGAAGTGGCGCACCGCCTGTCGCGGGCCGTGCGCGCTTCCGACATTGTGGCACGTCAGGGCGGCGATGAATTCCTGATCGGCTTGACCGACGTGGACGATATCGAAGCCGTTTCGGCCGCCGCCGGCCACATCCTCGGCGCGATGACCAAACCGTTTTCCGTGCGCGACGTGCCTATCTCCAGTTCGTGCTCGATCGGCATCGCGATTTTCCCCGACGATGCACAGGATTTCGAAACCCTGCTGCGACTGTCCGACATCGGCATGTACCAGGCCAAGGAGTCAGGACGCAACATGGTCCGCTTCTATGACGAGGCGATGAATTCGAACATCGTGCAAAACCTGCAGTTGACGTCGAGCCTGCGCCTGGCGCTGACGCGCGGCGAATTCATCCTGCATTACCAGCCTGTAGTCGATATGGCCACCGGCCGCATGGTGGGCGCCGAAGCGCTCATCCGCTGGCAGCACCCGCAGGAAGGCATGGTCGCACCCGGGCAATTCATTCCCGCCGCCGAGCGCTCCGGGCTGATCGTCGAGATCGGCGAATGGGTGATCACCGAAGCCTGCCAGCAGATGCGCGTGTGGCAAGACATGGGGGCGCCGGACTTCGTGCTGGCGATCAACCTCTCGCCGGTGCAATTCAGGCGCGGCAATATCGAAGGCATCGTCGCCAAAGCGCTGGAATTGTCGGGCTTGAACCCGGCCTGCCTCGAACTGGAATTGACCGAATCGACCCTGATCCAGAATCCCGAAGAATTCATCGAGTCGCTGAGGAAGCTCAAGGCGCTCGGCGTCAGGCTCTCCATCGACGATTTCGGCACCGGCTATTCCAACCTGGCCTACCTGCAGCGCTTCGAGGTGGACAAGATCAAGATCGACCAATCCTTCGTGCGCCGCCTGGATGAGAGCAAACCCGACCTTGCCATCGTCAACGCCATCATCCAGATGGCCAAGAGCCTGAACCTGTCCACCACGGCAGAGGGCATCGAAACCGAATCGATCAGGCGCAAGCTGATCGAACTCGGCTGCGACCAGGGCCAGGGCTATCTGTTTGCCAAGCCGCAATCGGCGCCGCAATTCGA
>DASVYZ010000121.1:0-4086 GCA_036391935.1 Burkholderiaceae bacterium
TACCGGCTCGAACGAAAAGGTGCTCAATTTCATGGCAGCGCCGCCTGTGACTCGCGAGAGAAAGGGAACAATATCGATATGGTGTGTACAGCGTGCGCCTGCCGGCGGCAATTGGGGCTTGGCAGCCGATTTAACAAATCTGGTGCATAGATTACACGCTTTTTTACATTTGGGAAACGGAAAGACGTGTGAGTTGAGGTATTGCGTCAAACCCATTTGGTATGGCTGCCATGCAGGTGGGTTGAGCGGAGTGCATGGCCGGAGGCAGGGAGCGAAGCCCAATATCCGCGCGCTGACTTAACGCATGCCAAAGCGCGACTCCCCGATGTCGGGCCGGGTCGCGCTTGGCTTCACCTTCGGCTCCGCGCCAACCTACAAATCAAGGAAAGCCAGCACGCCATCCAAGCCAACGTAGTTGAGCGCCACGTCGGCTTTTTCGCGCACCGCCGGCTTGGCGCGAAACGCCACCGACAATCCTGCGGCATCCATCATGCGCAAGTCGTTGGCGCCGTCGCCCATGGCCACGGCCTGGCTGGGCGAAATGCCTAGCTCGGCGCATACCGCCAAAAGCTTATTGCGCTTTTCCTCGGCGTCGACCACGGAGCCGATCACCTTGCCTGTCAGTTTGCCTTGCACGACTTCCAGCTGATTGGCAAGCGTGAAGTCGAGGCTCAGGCGTTGCCTCAGCCGGTCGGTGAAGAAGGTGAAACCGCCGGAGACCAACAGCGTTTTGATGCCTGCCGCACGCGCGCCATCGAGCATGGTTTGGGCGCCGGGCGACAATTGCAGGCGTTCGTCATAGACGCGCTGCAAGGCGCCTGCGTCGAGCCCCTGCAGCAATGCCACGCGGCGCGCCAGGCTTTGCGGGAAATCGATTTCGCCGCGCATGGCCGCTTCGGTGATTTCCGAGACTTCCTTCTTCAAGCCCTGCATGTCGGCGATCTCGTCGATGCATTCGATGGTGATCAGCGTCGAATCCATGTCCATGGCGATCAGTTTGATGTCGCGCGGGCGATCGTCGGGCAGGAAGGCATAGTCAAGCTGGTGCTCCGAGCACAGTGCATCGACTTGCGCCTTGGCGTCAAGGGAAACGCCGTGGCAGCGCCAGGCATGGTCGCGCGGCGTATCGATCTTGTTCGCGCCGGCAACAGCGGCGATGCGCTCGATGACAGCGGGGTCTGAATGCAATCCTTGCAGGGTGAGAGTGGTCATTGCGATCTGAATCAGCCGAGCAGGCTGCGCAAGATGCCTTTCACCTGCGCCACGCGTGCGGGCAGGTCGGGCATGCTGGCAGTCACTTTCAGCTTGTCTTGTCCATTGAGTTTGATGTGGCGGTTCTTTTGGATCAGCTCGATGATGCGCATCGCGTCGATCGGGGGATTGGGTTTGAATTGCAACTGCAGCGACTCGCCGTGCGCATCGATCTTGACGATGCCGGCCGGCTTGGCGGCAATGCGCAGACGATGCGTTTCGATCAGCGCGCGTCCGGGGTCGGGCAGCTTGCCGAAGCGGTCGATCAATTCCTCCTGCAAGTCGTCGATCTGGTCGGACGATTCGCAATTGGCCAGGCGCTTGTAGAGCGAAAGCCGCTCGTGCACGTCGCCGCAATAGTCGTTCGGCAAGAGCGCCGGCACGTGCAGGTTGATCTCGGTGGTGGCCGAAAGCGGCGTGGCCGTGTCGGGCTCTTCGCCATTTTTCAATGCCCGCACCGCTTCGTTGAGCATTTCGGAATAAAGCTGGAAGCCGATTTCCAGCATTTCTCCGGATTGGTTTTCGCCGAGCACTTCGCCTGCGCCGCGGATTTCCAGGTCGTGCATGGCCAGGTAAAAGCCGCTGCCGAGCTCTTCCATCTGCTGGATTGCCTCTAGCCGCCGTTGCGCCTGCTTGGTCAAGCCGCCCACGTCGTGCACCAGCAGGTAGGCGTAGGCCTGGTGGTGCGAACGGCCGACACGGCCGCGCAGCTGATGCAATTGCGCCAGGCCGAATTTGTCGGCGCGGTGCATGACGATGGTGTTGGCGGTCGGCACGTCGATGCCGGTTTCGATGATGGTGGTGCAGAGCAGGATGTTGGAGCGTTGCGAGACAAAGTCGCGCATCACCTTTTCCAGCTCGCGCTCATGCATCTGCCCATGCGCCACGGCGATGCGCGCTTCGGGCAACAGTGCTTCGAGCATGGCCTTGCGATTGAGAATGGTCTCGACTTCGTTGTGCAGGAAGTAAACCTGGCCGCCGCGCTTCAATTCGCGCAGGCAGGCTTCGCGGATCACCGACTCGCCTTCGCTGCGCACGAAAGTCTTGATTGCCAGCCGCTTCTGTGGTGCCGTGGCGATCACGGAAAAGTCGCGCAGCCCTTCGAGCGCCATGCCCAGAGTACGCGGAATCGGCGTGGCGGTGAGCGTCAACACGTCGACTTCGGCGCGCAGAGCCTTCAAGGCCTCCTTTTGCCGGACGCCGAAGCGGTGCTCCTCGTCGATGATGGCCAGGCCGAGCCGGGTGAATTTGACTTCGGGCGATAACAACTTGTGCGTGCCGATGACGATATCCAGCGTGCCGTCGGCCATGCCCTTGATCGCCTGCGCCACTTCCTTGCCCGTCCTGAAGCGCGACAGCTCGGCGATCCTGACCGGCCAATCGGCGAAGCGGTCGGCGAAGGTTTGCGCGTGCTGCTCGGCCAGGAGGGTGGTCGGCGCCAGGATGGCGACCTGCTTGCCGCCCATCACCGCGACAAAGGCAGCGCGCAGGGCGACCTCGGTCTTGCCGAAGCCGACGTCGCCGCAGATCAGACGATCCATCGGCTTGCCGCCGGTCATGTCGCGGATCACGGCATTGATGGCGGCCGATTGATCCGGCGTCTCTTCGAAACCGAAGCTCTCGGCGAAGGCCTCGTAGTCGTGCGCCGAATACTGGAAGGAGTGCCCCTGGCGCAACGCGCGCTGCGCGTAAAGATTGAGCAATTCCGCCGCCGTGTCGCGCACCTGTTGCGCGGCACGGCGCTTGGCTTTTTCCCACTGGCCCGAACCCATGGCGTGCAACGGAGCGTCTTCGGGCGAGGCGCCGGAATAGCGCGAGATCAAGTGCAGTTGCGATACCGGCACATAAAGCTTGGTCTCGTTGGCGTATTCCAGATGCAGGAATTCGGTCGTACCCTCGCCCATGTCTTCGCTGATCAAGCCGAGATAGCGGCCGATGCCATGGTTGACGTGCACCACGGGGTCGCCGATCTTCAATTCCGACAGGTCGCGCACCATGGCTTCGACCTGGGTGGCGCCTTCCTGCTTCTTTTTTCCTGCGCGCCGGCCCGAGCCGGCGTAGAGTTCGGTCTCGGTGATGAAAGCCAGGCCGCCGTCGGCCTCGCCGATCTGGAAGCCGGCCTGCAAGGGCGCGACGCCCAGCATCAGCTTGGCGGCGCCGGTGGCGAAATCGGCATAGCCTTCGCATAGCGACAGCTTCAGATCGTATTCGTTGAAGTATTGCTGCAGGGTTTCGCGCCGCCCCTGCGATTCGGCGCAAATCATCACGCGCCTGCCGGTCTGCAATAGGTAAGACCGCAGATTGACGAGCGGGTCGTCGGCACGGCGGTTGACGGCGATATTGGGCAGGGGCGCGGAAATCTCGCTGGCATCGGCGCCTTGCTGGATCACCCAGCGCCCATGCGGCTTGGCCAGGGTGAAGAAGTCTTCGTCGGTCAAAAACAGCTGCTCCGGCGCAAGCAGCGGCCGCTCACGATCGGCCTTGAGGAATTGGTAACGCGAGGCGGTGTCGTTCCAGAAGCGTTTGATCGCACCATCGATGTCGCCGACCAGGGCGAAGCTTGCGTTGCCGGGCAAGTATTGAAACAGTGTCGCCGTTTCATCGAAAAACAGCGGCAGATAGTATTCGATGCCGGCCGAGGCAATGCCGTGGCCGATATCCTTGTAGATCGCCGATTTCGACGGATCGCCTTCGAAATGCTCACGCCAGCGTGCGCGGAAGGCAGTGCGTGCCGCTTCATCCATCGGGAATTCGCGTCCGGGCAGCAGGCGCACTTCCTTGACCGGATACAGCGAACGCTGCGAATCGGCGTCGAAAGTGCGTATGGTTTCGATG
>DASVYZ010000122.1:0-3458 GCA_036391935.1 Burkholderiaceae bacterium
AATGCTGCCGCACATCCATGCCATTTGGGCGACGCCCAATGCGATTGCTGTCTTTCGAAACTGCGCCATTACTTTGTCTCCTCTAGTTCAATCGATTTATTGTGATTCCGGGCCAATCCAATCCGGTTTTTTACCAACCCTGCCTGTCAAAACGATTCTTTCCATTCCATTCCCACGACGCCGCAGGCGCGTCTACCCGCCGACGGTCTCGGCGCATCGTGAAGCCGGAGCCCCATCAATCTGGAAATGGCCGTGCGCGGCTGAAGGTGCGTGAAGGTGCGCGAAGGTGCGAGAAGGTGCGATGTGGCGCGAATGTCGCCGTGCCGTGCACGGGCGCGTCTCAGTCGATGTTCAATTCTCATTTTCGTGTCTCATATATTTTTTATGTCCCTTCAAATGTTCCAGTGGACGCCGGAACCGAAGGTGCTGTGAAACTATTCTGAAAGGAGCGTCATACCGCCGCAATTGCGAAATTCACCAAGGGTACGAACGATATTCGGCAAGCCGATGCGAAGGGGAGCAAACCGGTTCGGAGCAATTTCCCTCTCATGCATTGAGCATCTCTCGCATTTTTCGCGGGGGATACCCGACAGATGTCGGGTAGGCCTATTTTCCGAATTCGGCCGCTATAAAAACAACAGATGCGCGTGACTGGCGCTATTGCCGGCCGCACCTTGCGGAGAATCATTAAGGCACTTGGCGGATTTCGCAATTGCGGTGACGCCGCGCCGCTTGCAAAAATGTCGCGAATCGAACAAGAGCGGCTGGCTTGCGACGGTCAGGACCCCGCTGCATCCACATGGGGGGATGTGCCGTCCCGCCCAGGAAGGAGACAACGCGCCTGCGCAAAAAGTGGCAGGGGCGTCATGCTAACATGAGCGATCATGGAGGCCGGCGACTATGAACATGATCAAATCACATCGGATTGCATTGCTGTTCAATGCAAACAAGATTTTCGACCGTGAGGTCATTGCGGGCGTCGCGGCTTATCTTTCCGGCACGCGCGCGTCCTGGGACTTGTTCCTGGAAGAGGATTTCCGCTTGCGCCTGCCCGGTATCGAGCATTGGCAAGGCGACGGCATCATCGCCGACTTCGACGACCCCGCCGTGGCGGCGGCATTGACGCGCAGCCGCATTCCCGTAGTTGCAGTGGGAGGCTCATACGAAGACGAGGCGGCCTACCCGACCGACATCCCCTATGTGGCCACGGACAATTTCAAACTGATAAGACTCGCCTACGAACATCTGATCGATGCGGGCCTGCGCCGCTTCGCCCTGTTCAGTCTGCCCGAAGCCATGGAAAACCGCTGGGCCCAGGAAAGGGAAAACGCGTTTCGCAGTTTGATGCGGCGCGACAAAATGGAGGTGGAAATCTATCGCGGCCTGAGTACCAGCGCGCAATCCTGGGATGATGCGGTCGAACAGCAGATCAAATGGTTGGCCAGCCTGCCCAAGCCGGTCGGCATCATTGCCGTCACCGACGCCCGTGCCAGGCAATTGCTGCAGGCCTGCCTGATTGCCGGAATTGAAGTGCCGGAACAGGTTGCCTTGATCGGCATCGATAACGACCCGCTGGCGCGCATGCTGACGCGCATCCCATTGAGTTCCGTGATCCAGGGCGCGCAGGAGATGGGGCGCACGGCCGCGCATCTGCTGGACCAGATGCTCAACGGCGTGCGCCTGCACGATACGCGCATCCTGGTTCCGCCGGCCGGCATCAATGTGCTGGCTTCGAGCCGGCACGAACCCGCCAAACATCCGCACGTCATGCGCGCCAGGCACTTCATACGGCAATACGCCTGCCAGGGCATCAAGACCGGCCAGGTCGCGGAATACGTCGGCATCTCGCGCTCCTCCCTGGAGTCCTATTTCAGGCAGGAATTGAACTGCAGCGTGCACGACGAAATCCTCCGATTCAAGCTCGACGCCGCGACCGAAATCCTGGCGCGCGGCAACTGCAATATCGCCGATGTCGCACTCAAGTGCGGCTTCACGTCCATCCAATACATGCACGCCGTGTTCAAACGCGAGCTGGGCTGCACGCCTCGAGCCTATCAGGATCGTGCCGCCCAGGGGTTCCGTTCGACCGCCGATGCCGACACCGACATTCACCTCGAAAATGCAAACGATTCCTGAGACTACCGCCGTCCCATCCGCATCGCCCCTGATGCAGCCGACCGGAGACCGGCTCTATATGCTGCGCAATGCGCAGGACATGTGCCTGGCAATCAGCGAACGTGGTGCGGCGCTGGTCTCGTGGTGGGCGCCGGACCGTTACGGCCGGATCGCCGACGTCTTGCTCGGATACCGGGACGCGCAGGATTATCTGGACAATCGCTACTACTTCGGCGCGGTCATCGGCCGCTGGGCCAACCGCATTGCCAAGGGACGCTTCATGGTCGACGGCATCGCCTTTCAAGCCGATGTCAACGACAGGGGCAATCATCTCCACGGCGGCCCGGACGGTTTTCATCGCGCGCGCTGGACCGCAAGCCCGCACGACGGCGGCGGGAGCGGCGTATCGCTGCGGCTCGTCTCGCCGCACGGCGACGCCGGCTTCGCCGGCAACCTCGACGTGCGGGTAAGCTATGCGCTCGACGACGACGGCGGCCTGACCATAACCTATGAAGCGACCACCGATGCGCCGACGGCTGTCAACCTGACGGCGCACCCTTATTTCAATTTGAACGGCGGCAGCAGCGACGTGGGCGACCACATGTTGCAGATTCACGCCGACCATTATCTCGCCATCGACGAGTCGGGAGTTCCGATCGGCGTCGTCCCGGTCGGCGGAACGGCTTTCGATTTCCGCCAGCCGACGGCGATCGGCCCGCGCCTGGCCTGGCCCGACGCGCAAGTCAGGATCGCCGGCGGTTTTGACCATTGCTTTTGCACCGAGCCGCGGATCAACGGAAAAGCCGGTCCGCTGCGCGAGGTGGCGCGCGTCTACGATCCCGGCTCGGGCCGGCAACTGGAAGTTTCAACGACGGAGGCCGGGCTCCAATTCTACAGCGGCAATGCGCTCGAAGGCGTGCCCGGACGCTCCTGGAAGCCGTATGGCAGGCACGACGGCTTCTGCCTCGAGGCGCAAGCCTATCCCGATCAAATCAATGGTCCCCACGCGGCGGCCGTGATTTTGCGGCCGGGCCAGGTTTACCGCCAGACCACGGTATACCGGCTCGGATTGGTGCAGTAGCCTCGCCCATCACCCCTCCCGGCCGGCGAAAGCGGCTTTGTCTGCTGCGCGTAATCATGACTCCGCTTGGTGAGTTTCATAATTGCGGATTCCCGGCAAACGCGGCAACATCCTTCCAATCAAATGCGAATTTCGGCTGCATTTAGCGCCATGGCGAACCTGCCTCGCGCAAGCCGTCAGTTGAGGAGACAATGGAAGGTTTTGCAGAATCAATACTGCCCGCCGATATGGAGCGGGCGCTGCTTATCGGTCGGGTATGGCG
>DASVYZ010000123.1:0-8144 GCA_036391935.1 Burkholderiaceae bacterium
CCCGCCTCCTTGGGTACGGGCATTGATTCGCCGGTCAGCATGGCTTCGTCGATTTGCGACTCGCCTTCCAGCACCGTGCCATCCACCGGAATCCGGCCGCCCGGCTTCACGCGCAGGAGTTCGCCCGGCTGGATCTGGTCCAGCGCCACTTCTTGCTCGCGGCCGTCCTGGCCGATGCGCCAGGCAGTTTGCGGCGCCAGTTGCATCAGGGCAGTGATGGCCGAACCGGTGCGCGAGCGCGCTTTCAATTCGAGCACCTGGCCGAGCAAGACCAGGGTGACGATGACGGCCGAGGCTTCAAAATATAGCGGGGCCATGCCATTTGCCTTGAATGCGGCCGGCAGCAGATCCGGTGCGAGCCAGGCAATCAGGCTGAACAGCCAGGCTGCCATGGTGCCCAGACCGATCAGGCTGAACATGTTCAAGTGGCCGCTCTTGAACGACGCCACTGCACGTTGTTGGAAAGGCAAGCCTGCCCAAAGCACGACGGGCGTGGCGAGCAGGGCTTCCAAGGCGGCCAACCATGTCATGCCCAGGCGCCGCGGCAAGTCGAGGCCCGGGAGCACGTCGCCCATGGCGAGCAGCACCAGGGGTACGGTGAGCGCCAGACCGACGCGGAAGCGCCGCGTCATATCGCGCAATTCGCCGTCGTCCGCCTGCACGGCCGCATCCTTGGGTTCGAGCGCCATGCCGCATTTGGGGCAAGTGCCAGGGCCCTGTTGCACGACTTCCGGGTGCATAGGGCAGGTATATTCGCCGGTTGCGGATGCGGGGGCGGGCGCCTTGGCAGGCTGGAGAAATGCCTGTGGATCGGCGGCAAAGCGATCGCGGCAGCGCAGGCAGCAAAAGTAATAGATGGTGCCCGCGTACTCGCAGGCGCGCTCGGGGTTGCCGGCGACCTGCATACCGCATACGGGGTCGCGGTAAGGTTTTTCGGGTAAGGTATTGTGGGCGCAGCATGAGTGCGTGCCTGCCTCGGCGTGTTGCGTGTGGTTCATGTCGGCTCGCGGAAAAGGGTACGATTAGACTATAGACCCTGTACCATACCCCAGAGTCAAGTTTTCGTTTTTGATCTTCATCATGACCAGCTCATTTTCCCTTGCCATCCACGGCGGCGCCGGCACCCTACGCGCGGCGGACCAGACAGCGGAGACCGAGGCCGCCTACCGCAATGGGCTGGCGCACGCCCTGCGCGCGGGGCAAGAGATTCTGCAGAGCGACGGCAGCGCACTCGATGCCGTATGCGCCGCCGTGCGGGTGCTTGAGGACGATCCCCTGTTCAATGCCGGCCGAGGGGCCGTATTTACCCACGAAGGCAGCATAGAACTCGACGCCGCCGTGATGGACGGTGCGAGCGGGAGAGCCGGCGCCGTGGCGGGCGTGGGACGGATCAGGAATCCGGTGCTGGCGGCGCGCGCCGCGATGGAGCATACGCGCCATGTGCTCTTGATCGGAGCCGGGGCCGAGCGTTTTGCCGCCGAACACGGCATCGAGATGGTATCTCCGGAATATTTCCATACGCGGCATCGCTGGGAGCAATTGCAGAAAGCAAAGGCGGAAGCGGCGATCATGCTCGACCACGACGGCGCCAGGGCGGCCATGAGTTTCGAGCCCTGGAAGACCGACAACAAGTTCGGTACGGTGGGCGCCGTGGCGCGTGACCGCGCGGGCTGCCTGGCTGCCGCCACGTCGACGGGCGGCTTGACCAACAAATTCTATGGTCGCGTCGGCGACTCGCCTATCGTCGGTGCAGGAACCTATGCCGACGGCCGTGTTGCCGTCTCCGGTACGGGTGTCGGCGAATTCTTCATGCGCGGCTTGCTGGCCTACGACATCGCGGCGCGCATGAAATACCGTGCCAGCACCTTGTCCGAAGCAGTGAACCAGGCGATAGGCGAGGTCTTGACAGCCAAGGGCGGGCAGGGCGGCGTGATCGCCATCGATGTTGCCGGCAATGTCGAATTCGGCTTCAATACAGAAGGCATGTATCGTGGCTGCATCCGCGAGGGCGGGGAAGCGGTGACCGCAATTTATCGTCAGGCTTGAGCCCTCATTTACATTGCGTTCACACGTATAATGCCAACAACACAATGCACTGAAAACAGCCCCAGCAAACATGTCCGACGCCTACTACGTGTCCGTTGACGATCTTGCTCCGGGTGTCTACGTCCACCTCGATATGCGTTGGGTGGAACACGGTTTTCCGCTCAATAGTTTCAAGATCAGGAACGCCAACCAGATCGCGCAGATCAGGGCGCTGGGGCTGAGCCGGATACGCATCAACCCGGAGCGCAGTACTTTCGTGCCCGCGCCCTATGCCGAGCCGGTTCCCGCCGCACCGGCGCAGGCCATGCCCGCACGGCGCGAGCCGCCGCGCCCGGTTATTGCCGAGCGCCAGGAATTCGTCGATCAACAGCGTGCTGCGCTCGATGCCTGCGAGCGCAAGTTCGCCGAAGCCGCAAGCACGCTGCGCGATATCAATGCCAACATCCACGCCCGGCCGCAAAAGGCGCGTGAAGATGCGACCGAACTGGTGCAGGGCATGGTGCAAACCATCCTGCAAGACCGCGACGTGGCGATCCATTTGATGAACGACATGTCCGGCGGCGAAGAGCTGTACTTCCATGCCCTCAATGTTTCCGTGCTGGCCATGATCCTGGCCAAGGAGCTGGATTTGCCGATTCCGGATATCGAGCAGCTCGGTATCGGCTGCCTGTTCCATGATGTGGGCAAGACCCAGATTCCCACACGCGTGTTACGCTCGGAGAATCCGACGCGTGCCGAAATCAACTTGATTCAGCAGCATTGCGCCCATGGCCTCGCGCTCGGCACCAGGATGAACCTGACGCGCCAGGCCTTGGAGGTGATCATGCAGCACCATGAATGCCAGGACGGGACGGGTTACCCCAAGCATTTGATCGGCGACGAGATTTCTCCGTTGGCGCGCATCGCGGCCATCGTCAACGCCTATGACAACCATTGCAATCCAGCAAACCCGGCCCAGACATTGACACCCTATGAAGCGCTGTCGCACATGTATGCCCACGAGCGGCATCGCTTTGATCTGCATTACCTGAGCACCTTCGTGCGTTGCATGGGCGTCTATCCGCCCGGTACGCTGGTGCGCCTGACTGACGAAAGCATAGGCCTGGTGGTGGCGGCCAACTTCGGCATGCCCTTGCGGCCCAGGATATTGATCTTCGACCCCTCCGTGCCCAAGCACGAAGCCACCGTGCTCGATCTGCAAAAGGCACCGGATCTGAGCGTGAAAGACAGCTTGCGGCCGGGCGAGATCGGCGTCGAAGTCTATGAATACTTGAGCCCGCGAACCCACGTGACCTACTTCTTCGAGTCGCCCAAGCAGCGGCCTTCGCGCTGACCCATGCGGCACTTGGCCTTCCTGCTGTCCGCCTGCCTTGCATCCCTTGTCTGCTCCATTGCACACGCCGATACCCTGAAGGTAGGCAGCAAGCGTTTCACCGAGTCTTACATCCTGTGCGAGATTCTGGCGCAAAGTGCCGAGCCGTATGCCGCGGTGGAGCGCAAGCCCGGCCTGGGCAATACCGCCATCGTGTTTGAAGCGCTCAGGTCGGGCAGCATCGACCTCTATCCGGAATACAGCGGCACGATCGCTCTCGAGCTGCTGCACCGCAAGGAGGCGGTCCCGTTCGAGGAATTGAACCGCGAACTGGCGCCCATGGGCCTGGGCGTCGCCGTGCCCTTGGGGTTCAACGACGGCTATGCCCTTGCCATGCGTGGTGCCGACCATCGGCGCCTGGGCCTGAACAAGCTTTCCGATCTCGCTATGCATCCCGATTTGCGCCTCGGCCTGTCGCACGAGTTTCTCGGCCGCGCCGACGGCTGGCAGGGACTCGCCGCGCGTTACCATTTGCCGCAACAGCCGACCGGCCTCGATCATGGGGTCGCCTACCAGGCACTGGCGCAGTCGCAGGTCGACGTGATCGACATCTATTCGACCGATACGCAAATCCAGCACTACGGCTTGTTCGTGTTGCCGGATGATGCGGGCTACTTCCCGCGCTATGATGCCGTGCTGCTGTACCGGCTCGATGTGCCGCTGCGCTTTCCGCAGGCCTGGCAGGCATTGCGGCATCTGCAGGGGAGCATAGGCGAGCATGACATGGTGGCATTGAATGCCGACGCCGAATTGGGACACAAGCCCTTCGACGCGATCGCGCGCGGCTGGCTGCATCCGGCCGCGGCGCAAGCGGCGGGATCAGGCTTGTGGGCCAGGTTGTTCGACGCCAGCCTGTGGCGCCTGACGCGCGAGCATGTGCTGCTGGTGCTGCTCTCCGTGCTGGCTGCCTGCTTGTGCGGCATCCCACTCGGCATGCTGGCCGCGGCCACGCCCCGGCTCAACCAGCCGGTGATGGCCTTGGCCGGCGTGCTCCAAACCATTCCTTCGCTGGCCTTGCTTGCCATGCTGATTCCGCTGTTGGGGCGCATCGGCACTGCGCCGGCGCTGATCGCCTTGTTCCTCTATGCCTTGCTGCCCATCGTGCGCAATACCTGTACCGGCATCGAGCAAGTGCCGCGCGATTTGAAACTCGCAGCGGCAGCGCTCGCCTTGAGCCGGATCGATACGATGCGCTTTATCGTGCTGCCGCTGGCCGCGCCCGTGATTGTGAGCGGCATCAAGACGGCGGCGGTGATGAGCGTGGGCACGGCCACGATTGCCGCCTTCATCGGCGCAGGAGGCTATGGCGAACGCATCGCCACGGGCTTGGCTTTGAACGATAACGATATGCTGTTGGCCGGCGCGATACCGGCTGCGATATTGGCCCTGTTGACGCAATTGCTGTTTGAGTTGGCGGAGCGCCGCTTGCGCAAAAGACCTGCTTAACGGACTTCTTCAAGCAGGCGCAGGGTCTCGCCGAAATTCCACACGCGCCGGATCTCGATCGAATCATACTTGCGCGCCAGCGCCGGCGGAAATACCGAGTAGGGCGCACGCACCCGCACGATGCGGTACACCGCTTCGTCGATTTCGGGCCGTCCGCTGGAGCGGTTGATGACGATATCCTTGACGCTGCCGTCGCTGCGAATCGAGACCGTCACGACGGGAGGTTCGCGCGCCAGGTCGGCGATACGCTGCGAATAATTCAAATCGCCGTTGCTTTCGATCTTGGTGCGCCAGCCGCGAATATAGGCGTCGGCCATCACGTCGTGGTCGTAGAGGCCGAAAATCGAGCGCGGGCGGATGTCGTCGGACGGCCGGTCGGTTTCGCCGCTGGGCGGAATCTGGCCTGTCAGATTGAGCTTGCCCAGATCGTTCAATGCTCGCGAAGCCAGGCTGCCGGGAGCGCTGCCCGGTTGATTGCCGGCACTGTTGCCGCGGCCATTGCCCTGGTTGTTTCCGTTGCCGGCCCCGTTGCCGTTACCGTTGGCCGCATTACCGGGCGTAGCGATAGCCGTGCCGTTGTTGCTCTGTGCATTATTGCGTGCCGCCGCCGCAGCAGCAGCCGCGGCGATGCGTGCATTTTCACGCTGTGCCGCGGCATCGGCTTCCGCCTTTTGCTTTGCCGCCAGCTCTTGCGCGCGCTTTTCCGCCGCTATCTGTTCCTGGCGCTCCGCGGCGGCCGCTTTTTCGTGCGCGGCCTCGTCGGCCTGCCGCTGCTGTTCGGCGGCCAGCGCCTTTTGCTTTTGCTCTTCTTCCGCCTGCCTGGCCGCGAGCTCCGCCGCCTTGCGTTGTTCCTCGGCTTGCTGGCGGGCTTTTTCTTCGCGCGCGATTTGCGCCTGCTTTTCTTGGGCCTGCTTTTCCGCCTCTTGCTTCGCCGCAGCCTCGGCTTGCCGGCGCGCCGCTTCCTCGGCGGCCTGGGCCACCTTGCGTGCTTCCGCCTCCCTGGCCTGCCGTTGCGCCTCCTGGGCTTCTTCCTGCTCTTTCTTCAAGTCGGCTTCGCGCTTGGCGGCTGCGGCAGCTTCAGCCTGCTTGACGAGTTCGGCCTGTTTTTCAGCCGCTTCCCGCTTGGCCAGTTCTTCGGTCTTGCGTAATGCCTGTTTGCGCGTTTCTTCGTCGGCGGCGCGCTGGGCCGCTTCCTGTTCGAGCTTCCTGCGCTCCTTTTCCTGTTCGCTGACTTCTTCACCATCCTTCTTTTCGCCCGGCTCCATCGCCACATCCTTGGGCTCTTCAGCCGGCGCGACTTCCTTGGCCTTGGCTTCTTCCGGCTTTTCGTAGCTCTGCGCTTCGGCCGGTTTTTCCGGGGCTGGTGTCGGTTCCTGCGCCTGTTCTATCGCCTGCCTCGGCGTTTGCAAGGCGATGGCGGGCGGGGCCGGCGCGACGGTCGGCTGCGGCGGCATTGGCGCCGCGTCGAGCTTGGGCGTGGTGCGCACGAAGTCGTCCGTAGACGGAGGCGGTACCTTGAACGTTTCGGGATGCTCACCCGTTGCGGTGACAACGTGCTGCTGCGTCGAAGACGGTGCCGGCGCGGACTGATCCTCCTGCGGCGCCGAGCCCTGCTTGCGCTGCAGGCGCGCCAGAGCCGGGGGAGATTCGAGCGCCTTGGCATTGCGCGGCGCTTTTTGTGCGGCTCTGTTGGGGCTGCGCTTGACGCGTGCATTGGGCAGGTCGGTCGGCGGTTTCTCGGCTGTTTGCGCCTCCAGCAGCTTGGGGGGCGTGGCACTGGCCACGGGCGGCGGAGGTAGCGGTGCGGCCGAACCGGGCGGCGGCGCGAGGACGGCCTTGATTTCCAGCGATTGCGCCAGCTTGTCGTTGGTCGGCAGATTCAAGCCTGGCATGCCCAGACCGGGGAAGCCGAGCTGCAAAGCCAGCAGCAAGGCGTGCAACAGCAGCGAAATTGCGATGCCAGTGGTGATGCGCACCCGGAAACGGTCGAAAAACTTGCGGATACGTACAGAAAGACGCTTTTTCATGCGCTTGAAGCCACCGGAGGCGAACGAACTTGTGCCGAGTTAAGAAAACGCTTTAAGTCTACTTGATTCCCGGGGGCACAAGGAACCTCTGTGGCCTTGAACCGACATTGTTACATCGGAAAAATAAGCTGGATGACAATTTGCATGAAAAAAGCAGGGTCCACCGCCGAGAATTGTGGTTTGGAACATGGATATGGCAATGAAAGCGGATCGGCACATGATACGGGATCGTGCGGAAATCGCCCACGGACAGCCGGAAGAGGTCTGGAAATGCCGCGCTGCTCACCGTATCGACATGCCGCGCAATGCCGATAATGAGGTATTTCCCGCGATAAGGCCGTATTTTCATGTCACTCAACGCTATCATCGGCAGAGCGGCGGCAGCGCCGGAATCCGCCAAGGCTGTTACCACGCCGAGAATGCCAGCTCCCGAACCGGGGGCGGCAACGGCAGCTTCAAGCCTGCTCGCACCGACTTCGCACGCCAATCGTGTCGGCGTGGCAGCCTATCTGTCGGTGTTGAACCCGCCACCTTCAGCGTCGATGCATGCCGAAGCCTGAATCCTTTCCAACCCTCACTTTTTAATCGCCCTGCCATGCAAACCGAACAAGAGGCCCTGGACGCCTATCTCGGACAATACATCCCCTTGCAATATCATCACAGCATGCTGATGGATGCCAATCGGATGAAACCGTTCAAGGCCGCCATCGAGCATGTGGTGCAACCGGGCGCCAAGGTGCTCGAACTCGGCGGCGGCACCGGCGTGCTGTCATGGTTTGCGGCGGCCAAGGCCGAGCATGTCTGGTGCGTCGAGCACAATCCCGAACTGGTGCGCGAAGCGCGCAAGATGCTGGCCATGAACGAGCATGGCGCCAAGGTCGAGGTCGTGCATGCCGATGCCTTCGCGTATCTGCCGCCAGAGCCGGTCGACGTCGTGATCTGTGAAATGATCCATGTCGCCATGTTGCGCGAAAAGCAGATCGAGATGATGGAATCGTTCAAGTCACGCTATGCAGCGCGTTTCGGCGGCCCTTTGCCCAAGCTGATTCCGACCGCCGTCCTGATGGCGGTGCAGCCCCTGCAACTGGATTACCGCTTCGAGGGATATTACGCACCCATCGTGCAAGTACAGGAATTCACCAACGACGCAGCCACTGTGGAAATGGCGCGCCCGGAACTGTATAGCCTGCTCGATTTCACGCAGCCGATGACGCAGGATATCGCCTGGGAAGGAGAGTTTGTCATCGAACGCG
>DASVYZ010000124.1:0-14578 GCA_036391935.1 Burkholderiaceae bacterium
CTTGGCGAACATGGGAAAGCTCACCCCGTAATTCTTTTGGCAGAACGCGCCGATTTCCTCGGCATTGCCCGGTTCCTGCCCGCCGAACTGGTTGCACGGAAAGCCCAGCACTTCCACGCCCTTGTCCTTGAACTGGTCGTAGACTTTTTCGAGGCCTTCGTATTGCGGCGTGAAGCCGCAATTGCTGGCGGTGTTGACGATCAACAGCACCTTGCCGCGGTATTGATCGAGGTTGACGGTTTTGCCGGCCAGGCTTTCGGCCGTGAAGTCGTAGACGGTTGCCATTAGACGATCCCCAGATGTTCGGTGCCCCTGCTCAAGTCGCGCGCCTTGGCGTCCTTGGAACGCAGCTTGATTGCCAGGCGCAGGTCGTTGACCGAGTCCGCGTTGCGCAGCGCGTCTTCGTAGGAAATCTTGTCGGCCTCGTAGAGGTCGAACAAGGCCTGGTCGAAGGTCTGCATGCCCAGTTCGCGCGACTTCTTCATGATTTCCTTGATCTCGTGCACGTCGCCCTTGAAGATCAGGTCCGAGATCAGCGGCGAATTGAGCATCACCTCGACCGCGACGCAGCGGCCCTTGGTGTCGCGCAAGGGAATGAGGCGCTGGGAAATCATGCCCTTCAGGTTCAGCGAAAGGTCCATCAATAATTGCTGGCGCCGCTCTTCGGGGAAGAAGTTGATGATGCGGTCCAGCGCCTGGTTCGAGCTGTTGGCGTGCATGGTGGCCAGGCACAAATGGCCGGTTTCGGCGAAGGCGATGGCGAAATCCATCGTATCGCGGTCGCGGATTTCGCCGATCTGGATCACGTCGGGTGCCTGGCGCAGCGTGTTTTTCAACGCCACGGCCCAGCTCTCCGTGTCCGAACCGACGTCGCGCTGTGTGATCAGGCAATTGCGGTGCGGGTGGATATATTCGACCGGGTCTTCGATCGTGATGATGTGGCCGTAGCTGTTTTCATTGCGGTAACCCACCATGGCCGCCAACGTGGTCGATTTGCCCGAGCCGGTGGCGCCGACCATGATGACCAGGCCGCGCTTGGTCATGACGACGTCCTTGAGGATCTCGGGCACGCCGAGGTCTTCGATTTTCGGGATGGTGGTGGTGATGGTACGCAGCACCATGCCGACGCGGCCCTGCTGGACGAAGGCCGAGACGCGGAAGCGGCCCAGTTCGCCCGGACTGATCGCGAAGTTGCATTCCTTGGTCGCTTCGAATTCGGCCGATTGCTTGTCGTTCATGATCGCCCGCGCCAACTCCACGGTGTGCGTCGGCGTCAGCGGCTAGTTCGACACCGGCGTCATCTTGCCGTCGATCTTGAAAGCCGGCGGAAAGCCGGCCGTGATGAACAGGTCGGAGCCTTTTTTGCTGAGCATCAGGCCCAGCAGGTCGTACATGAATTTTGTTGCCTGGTCGCGTTCCATGATGATTCCTTATCCTGTCTTAACCGGGGAAGTTTTCCGGCGTCTTGGCCGCACTGCGCGCCGCCGCAGCGGAGATGACGTTGCGCCGTACCAGATCGGTCAGGCAGCCGTCGAGCGTTTGCATGCCCATGTTGGCGCCGGTCTGGATCGCCGAATACATTTGCGCGATCTTGGCCTCGCGGATCAGGTTGCGGATAGCCGGCGTACCGATCATGATCTCATGCGCGGCGATACGGCCCGAACCGTCCTTGGTCTTCAATAGCGTTTGCGAGATGACGGCTTGCAGCGATTCGGACAACATCGCGCGGACCATTTCCTTTTCTTCGCCGGGGAACACGTCGACGATACGGTCGATGGTCTTGGCGGCCGAAGACGTGTGCAGCGTGCCGAACACCAAGTGGCCCGTTTCAGCGGCCGACAGCGCCAGGCGGATGGTTTCCAGATCGCGCAATTCGCCCACCAGGATCACGTCCGGGTCTTCACGTAGCGCCGAGCGCAGTGCGGCGTTGAAGGAGTGCGTATGCGGGCCGACTTCACGCTGGTTGATCAGGCACTTTTTCGAATCGTGCACGAATTCGATCGGGTCTTCGATGGTCAGGATGTGAGCGTATTCGTTTTCATTGACGTGGTTCACCATGGCCGCCAGCGTGGTCGATTTGCCCGAGCCGGTCGGTCCGGTCACCAGCACCAGGCCGCGCGGTTTCAATGCCAGGTCGGCGAAGATGCGCGGGCAGTTCAGCGTTTCCAGGCTCAGGATTTTCGAAGGAATGGTACGCAGCACGGCGGCGGCGCCGCGGTCCTGGTTGAAGGCGTTGACGCGGAAACGCGCGAGGCCGGGAATGGCGAACGAGAAGTCGCACTCAAGGTTTTCTTCGTAAGCCTTGCGCTGGCCGTCGTTCATGATGTCATAGATCATGCCGTGCACGTCCTTGTGCTCCAGGGGCGGCAGGTTGATGCGTCGCACGTCGCCGTGCACACGGATCATGGGCGGCAGGCCGGAAGACAGATGCAGGTCGGAAGCATTGTTCTTGACCGAGAACGCCAGCAGTTCGGAAATGTCCATTTATAATCCTTGAGCTTTGTGGGGGTGCGCTCCTGGGGCAGCCCCCAAGCAGCATTGTTACTTTTATTTTCGATTATGTCCTCAATACCGGAAAACTTGCAAGCCGTGCTCGAGCGGATTCGCGCAGTGAAAATTCACTCTGGACGCGAGCGCGAAGAGGTGGCCTTGCTGGCGGTCTCCAAGACCTTTGATGCTGACGCTGTGATCGAGGCGGCCGAGGCGGGGCAATCCGCATTCGGCGAGAATTACTTGCAGGAAGCCCTGGACAAGAAGCGGGCAATTCTGGCTGCGCGTTCCGATTTGTTATTGAATTGGCACTTTATCGGGCCGATTCAGAGCAATAAGACACGTCCGATAGCGGAAAACTTCGATTGGGTGCATTCGATCGAGCGTGAAAAGGTCGCCCGGCGCCTGTCCGAGCAACGTCCGGCCCATTTGCCGCCTCTGAATGTCTGCCTGCAAGTCAATGTCAGCGGCGAAGCGAGCAAGAGCGGTGTGGCGCCGGAGGAACTTTCCGCATTGGCGCATGCTGTGGCGAAATTGCCGCAATTGAGGCTGCGCGGCTTGATGGCGATTCCCGAGCCTGAGCGCGATGAAGAAAAACAACGCGCACCGTTCCGTGCCCTGCGCGGCATGCTGGAGCGATTGCGCGCCGAAGGACTGGAACTCGATACTTTGTCGATGGGCATGTCGGGCGATATGGATGCGGCGATAGCGGAAGGCGCGACGATCGTGCGCGTCGGGACTGCCATTTTTGGAAAGAGGGATTATGCGTAAGGACATGAAGATTGCTTTCATCGGCGGGGGCAATATGGCCACGGCCTTGCTCGGCGGTTTGGCCGGTAAATTGACGGCAGGCGGCAACATTCACGTGGTCGATCCCAATGCCGACGCGCTCGCGCGGCTCAAGGGGCGCTTCGGCGTCAGTACGGCTACCGGCGTCGATGCCGAGGTCTATGACGTCGACGTGATCGTGCTGGCAGTCAAGCCGCAGCAGATGCGCGAGGTCGCGGCGGCCTTGCTGCCGCATTTGTGCGGACAACTGGTACTGTCCATCGCGGCCGGCATCCGCGCTGCGGACCTGTCGCGCTGGCTCGGCGGCCATCAAGCCATCGTCCGCTGCATGCCCAACACCCCGGCGCTGATCGGGCAAGGCATTACCGGCATGGTGGCGACTGCGGGTGTGTCGGCGCAACAAAAGGAAGCGGCTGAAGCGATTCTGCGTTCGGTCGGCGCCACGGTCTGGCTGGACGACGAAAGCCTGATCGATCCGGTGACGGCGGTCTCGGGCAGCGGCCCGGCTTACGTGTTCTACTTCATCGAAGCGATGCAGCAGGCGGCGCAGGAAATGGGCTTGACCGCCGAGCAGGGCACGCAGCTGGCGATTGCCACGTTCACCGGCGCAGCGCAACTGGCGGCGCAGTCAGACGAACCGGTATCGGTGTTGCGCGAGCGTGTGACCTCGAAGGGCGGGACGACTTATGCGGCGTTGACCAGCATGGAACAAAGCGGCGTGAGAGCTGCCATCGTCAAGGCCTTGCATGCCGCTGCGGCGCGCGGCAAGGAATTAGGTGAAGAGTTCGGTAAAGATTAAAGAACCTTAGGGTGGAAAAGCCGCTGGCGCATTCCACCAAGCGCATCGATCAATTTTCCTTCGGCACATGGGGGAATGCGCCTGCGGCATTTCCACCATCCCATCCTGCTACCCGAGCAGGTAATGCAACGCAATCCCCGCAAACACCGCGGCACCAAGCCAGTTGTTGTGCCTGAAAGCAGCAAAGCAAGGCATGCGCTCGCGCTTGCGGATCAAGGTGTAGTGGTAGATCGAACAGGCCAGCGCCACAGCCAGGCCGAGCAGGAACCAGGCGCGCAAGCCGAACTGCCAGCCCACCGCCAGCGCGATCACACCCGCGCCGGCGTAGCACAGCATGACGGCTGCCACGTCATAGCGGCCGAAGGTGATGGCCGAAGTTTTGATGCCTATCTTCAAATCGTCGTCGCGGTCCACCATGGCGTATTCGGTGTCGTAGGCGATCGCCCACAGGATGTTCGCGCCCAATAACACCCAGGCCGCCGGCGGCACCTTGTCTTGCACGGCGGCGAACGCCATTGGGATGCCGAAGCCGAAAGCGATGCCCAGGTAAGCCTGCGGAATTGCGAAGAAGCGTTTGAAGTAGGGATAGCTCGCCGCAATGATGACGGCGGCAACCGACAATTCCTTGGTCAAGGCATTCAAGGGCAGGATCAGGCAAAACGCAACCAGGGTCAGCACGACGGCCACCGCCACGGCTTCCTTGCCTGAAATCCGGCCCGAAGTCAGCGGCCGTTCCGCTGTGCGCTTGACGTGCCTGTCGAAGTCGCGGTCGGCATAGTCGTTGATGGCGCAGCCTGCGGAGCGCATCAGTACCGTGCCCAGCGTGAAAATCAACAACAGGCGCCAATCGGGCATGCCGTTCGAGGCCAGCCACAGCGCGGCCAGCGTGGGCCAGAGCAGCAGCAGGATGCCGATCGGCTTGTCGAGCCGCGTCAGCTTCGCGTACAGCTTCAGGCGATCCGTCAAACCGCTCATGCGGCAGCTTGGGCCGGGGCGTCGTCCAGCATGCTCACGCCGGGCAAGTCGCAATCCATGACGGCTTGACGCACCGCTTCGATGGCGGGCGCGCGCGTGAAGCTCTTGCGCCAGGCGATGACCACGCGGCGCGAAGGCGCCGGCTCGGCGAAAGGTATGTAACGCAGCATGCCGTTCTTGTCCGGATGGGCAGGCACGGAGGCGCGCGGCAGCACGGTGATGCCGATACCGGAGGCCACCATGTGTCGTATGGTTTCGAGCGACGAGCCTTCAAAGGTGCGCGCAATGCCGTCGCCGGTGGTCGAAAAGCGCGACATCTCAGGGCAGACTTCGAGTACCTGGTCGCGGAAGCAATGGCCGTTGCCGAGCAGCAGCATGGTTTCCGACTTCAAATCCTGCGCGTCGATATGGTCGCGCCCGGCCCAGGGGTGATGCTTGGGCACGGCGACCACGAAGGGCTCATCGTACAGCGGTTGCACCATCAAGCCCTGCTCGGGGAAGGGCAGCGCCATGATGGCGGCATCGAGTTCGCCCTGGCGCAGCAATTCGACCAGGCGCACCGTGAAATTCTCTTGCAGCACCAGCGGCATCTGCGGCACATGCTCGATCATGTTCTTGACCAGTTGCGGCAACAGGTAGGGCGCAATGGTATAGATGATGCCGAGGCGGAACGGCCCGACCAGCGGGTCCTTGTTTTGCTTGGCGATTTCCTTGATGGCGGCGGTCTGCTCCAGCACGCGCTCGGCCTGCGCCACGATTTGCGCGCCCAGCGGCGTGGTCGAGATCTCGGTTCCGCCGCGTTCGAAAATCACGACGCCAAGCTCATCCTCGAGCTTCTTGATTGCCACCGACAACGTGGGCTGCGCCACGTAGCAAGCCTCGGCGGCATGGCCGAAATGCTTTTCACGTGCAACGGCAACGATGTATTTCAGTTCGGTAAGGGTCATGCTCGCGGTCCGCGCAGGCGCAGGCTGGTTTCGTTGAGCCGTATTTTATAGCGGATGGCCGGAGAGCGTCGTAGAAGCGCTTTTAAGCCTTGAGATAGTCTTCGCGCGAACCGAGCCAGCGCGCCAGGTGCGCGTCTACCGTAGCCGGGTCGTCGCGTAGAAGTTGCTGCGCTGCACTGCGCGCCGCGTCGACCAGCCATTGGTCGGTGTCGAGGTCGGCAAAGCGCAGCATGGCTTGGCCCGATTGGCGCGCACCAAGGAATTCGCCCGGCCCGCGGATGCGCAAATCGGTGCGGGCGATTTCGAAGCCGTCGGTGGTTTCGCGCATCGTGCCCAGGCGCTGGCGCGCCACCGGGCCCAGCGGCGATTGGTACAGCAGCAGGCAGGCGGAAGCCGTTGCGCCGCGTCCCACGCGGCCGCGCAGCTGGTGCAATTGCGACAGGCCGAAACGCTCCGCATGTTCGATGACCATCAGCGAGGCATTGGGCACGTCGACGCCGACTTCGATCACCGTGGTGGCGACCAGCACATGCACTTCGCCGCGCGCAAAGGCTTCCATGGTTTCCTGTTTTTCTGCCGGCTTCATGCGTCCATGCACCAGGCCGATATTGAGGTCGGGCAAGGCTGTCGCCAGCATGGCGTGCGTGTCGTTGGCGGTCTGCAGCTGCAGCGTCTCCGATTCCTCGATCAAGGGGCAGACCCAGTACACCTGGCGTCCTTCGAGCGCGGCCGCATGCACGCGTCCTATCACCTCGTCGCGCCGTTCCTGGTCGATGACTCTTGTGACGATGGGCGTTCTGCCCGGCGGCAATTCATCGATGGTCGAGACTTCCAGGTCGGCGTAGTAAGTCATGGCCAGCGTGCGCGGAATCGGGGTGGCCGACATCATCAACTGGTGCGGCACCAGGTTGACCGCTTCCACACCCTTGTTGCGCAAGGCCAGGCGCTGGCCGACGCCGAAGCGGTGCTGCTCGTCGACCAGCACCAAGCCCAGGCGCGCGAATTGCACGGTATCCTGGATCAAGGCGTGGGTGCCGATCACGAGTTGCGCCTCGCCCGATTCGATGCGCCCCTGCGCTTCCTGCTTTTCCTTCTTCTTCAAGCTGCCGGTGAGCCAGGCCACGTTCACGCCCAGCGGTTCCATCCAGGCCGCGATCTTGCGGAAATGCTGGTCGGCCAATATCTCGGTCGGCGCCATCAGCGCAGCCTGGAAGCCGCTGTCTATTGCCTGCGCGGCAGCGAGCGCGGCAACCACGGTCTTGCCGCTGCCCACATCGCCTTGTAACAAGCGTTGCATCGGGTAGGGCACCCGCAAGTCGCGGCGGATTTCTTCGAGCACGCGTTGTTGCGCGCCGGTGAGCTTGAAGGGGAGCGAGGCGAGCAGCGCGGCGGAAACCTTGCCCGCGCGCGACAGCGCCGGCGCGGTTTTGGCGCGGCGCGCTTCCTGCGCGCGCTTGAGCGACAACTGCTGCGTCAGCAATTCATCGAATTTCATGCGCACCCAGGCCGGGTGAGAACCATCCGCCAGCGCCCCTTCGCTGACATCCCTGGTCGGATTGTGCAACAGCCGCACGCTGGCTTCGAAAGGCCAGAGCTTTTGCGCACGGCGCAGCGGTTCCGGCAGCGTGTCGTGCCAATCGACGCGCGCCATGGCGTCGCCGATCAGCTTGCGCAACACGTGCTGCGGCAAGCCGTCGCCGGCCGGATAGACGGGCGTCAAGGCAGCAGGCAGTGGCGCACCTTCGAGCACAACCTTGTAATTCGGATGCACCATCTCGGGGCCGAAAAAACCATGCCGCACTTCGCCGCGTGCGCGCACGCGCGTGCCTTCGGCCAACTGCTTGGTTTGGCTGCCGTAGAAATTGAGGAAACGCATGGTCAGCTGCCCCGTCTCGTCGGCAATCGTCACCACGAGCTGGCGCCGGGGCCGATATTGCACTTCGCAGGCGGTGACGACACCCTCGACCTGGACTGAGACGGCGGCGAAAGCAGCCTCGCGGATCGGCTCGATGCGCGTCTCGTCTTCATAGCGCATCGGTAAATGCAGGACGAAATCCATGTCGGAGCGCAGGCCGAGCTTGTGCAGCTTGTCGCGCATTTTGTCGGCGCGCGATTGCGGACGTTGTTCCGGGGCTTTCGCGGGTTTGGCCATGGCTCGATTATACTGTATAAAAATACAGGCTCATCAAGCTGTCATGTCTCCGCGGCCAGGCGCAGTTCTTCGCGCGAGGTCACCAACAGGCGCAGGTTGGGCGAGGCATTGACGATCTCCTCGATCAAGCCGACGTCGCGCAGCATCGCATCGAAGCCATCGAGGATCAGCGGCATGGAAGACTTGCTGCGACGTTCGATCAGGATGCGGCGCGGCGCCACGCCGCCTTGCAGGCGCAGATTGATCGCCCGCAGCAGAACCGGCAGCATCAATTCGCTCGATTCGATGCCGGCCAGAGATGCCCAGTGGATGCCGTCGGCGAACTCGCCGGCCAGACCGTCGATTGTTGCGGGTTCGTCCATACCTGAGCGTACGGCATGCTTGACGCGGTGCAAAACCTGATTATCAGAATGGAATCGCTGCTGTGGCCTGCCGGGATGGCAATTTTGTTGTAATTTGACGATGCCGCTTCACGCAGTGGAAGCGTTGGGTTCATATTTCGATTTGCCGAAGAATCGGCCGGACGGCGCATGGCAGCGTAAAATATCAGGTTTTGCATTGTTTTCCGGCAGTCTTTGATTTGCCACGCCTTTCATGTACACCCTGTCCGATTTCGATTACGAACTGCCGCCCGAGTTGATCGCTCAGACCCCGTTGGCCGAGCGCAGCGCTTCGCGCCTGCTGGAAGTTGACGGCAAGCATCTGAACGACCGCCGTTTCGCCGATTTGCTTGATCTGCTGCAGCCCGGCGACCTGCTGGTGTTCAACGACACGCGCGTGCTGAAGGCGCGCTTTTTCGGCATCAAGGAAAGCGGCGGCAAGGTCGAAGTGCTGGTCGAGCGCGTGCTCGATACGCGCACCGTGCTGGCCCAGGTGCGTGCCTCGAAATCGCCGCAGGAAGGCACGGCGATCCGTCTCGCCGATGCGTTTGATGTCAAGGTCGGCCCGCGCGCCGGCGAATTCTATACGCTGACTTTCCCCGGCGATGTGTTCGACCTGATCGAGGCGTACGGTCGCCTGCCGCTGCCGCCCTATATCGATCATGCAGCCGATGCCTTCGACGAAAAGCGTTACCAGACCGTCTATGCACGGGAGCCCGGCGCTGTCGCCGCGCCGACCGCCGGCTTGCATTTCGACGAAGGCTTGCTGGAAAAAATCAAGGCCAAGGGCGTGAACCTGGCCTATGTCACGCTGCACGTCGGCGCCGGCACCTTCCAGCCGGTACGCACGGAAAACCTGGCCGAGCACAAGATGCATAGCGAATGGTATTCGATTTCCCCCGCGACGGTTGCCGCCGTTGACGCCGCCAGGGCGGCAGGGCGCGCCGTGATCGCGGTCGGCACCACCAGCATGCGCGCGCTCGAATCGGCTTCGCAAAGCGGACGTTTGCAAGCCGGCAGCGCCGATACCGCGCTCTTCATCACGCCGGGCTATCGCTTCAAGACGGTGGACCGCCTGGTGACGAATTTCCACCTGCCCAAATCCACGTTGCTGATGCTGGTGTCGGCCTTTGCCGGTTACGATGAGATCAAGGCTGCCTATGCGCACGCGATCGCGCAGCGTTATCGCTTCTTCAGCTATGGTGATGCCATGCTGCTGACCAAGGATGACCAATGAAATATGAATTGCTCAAAACCGACGGCAAGGCCCGCCGCGGTCGCCTGACGCTGAATCACGGGACGGTGGAAACGCCGATCTTCATGCCGGTGGGCACCTATGGCTCGGTCAAGGCCATGTCGCCTCTCGAACTGAAGGAAATCGGCGCCCAGATCGTTCTTGGCAATACTTTCCATCTCTGGCTGCGGCCGGGCACCGATATCCTCGACAAGTTCGGCGGCTTGCATGGCTTCATGGGCTGGGACTTGCCCATCCTGACCGACTCGGGCGGCTTCCAGGTGTTTTCTCTGGGCGAGATGCGCAAGATCAGTGAAGAGGGCGTCAAGTTCGCGTCGCCCATCAACGGCGACAAGCTGTTTCTCTCGCCTGAAATCTCGATGCAGATCCAGCGTTCGCTCAATTCCGACATCGTGATGCAATTCGACGAATGCACGCCTTACGAAATCGACGGCAGGCCTGCCACCGTGGACGAGGCGGCACGCTCGATGCGCATGTCCCTGCGCTGGGCCAGGCGCTCGAAGAACGAGTTCGATGCCGGCGAAAACCCGAATACCCTGTTCGGCATCGTACAGGGCGGCATGTTCGAAGCCCTGCGTGACGAATCGCTGGCTGGGCTGGAAGACGTCGGCTTTGAAGGGCTGGCCATCGGCGGCCTGTCGGTCGGCGAGCCGAAGGAAGACATGATGCGCGTGCTGGAACACATCGCGCCGCGCCTGCCTGCGACCAAGCCGCATTACCTGATGGGCGTCGGCACTCCGGAAGACCTCGTTGCCGGCGTGGCCAATGGCGTCGACATGTTCGATTGCGTCATGCCCACGCGCAATGCGCGCAACGGCTGGTTGTTTACGCGCTTTGGCGACTTGAAAATCAAGAATGCACGTTATAAAGACGACAAGCAACCGCTCGATGAAACCTGTTCCTGCTACGCCTGCCGCAATTTCTCGCGCGCTTATTTGCATCACTTGCATCGCGCCGGCGAGATCCTTGGTGCACGCTTGAATACCATCCACAACCTGCATTACTACCTGCAAATCATGCAGGAAATGCGCGACGCTATTGATGCAGGGCAATTTCAGGCCTTCGTCGTCCGCTTCCACGCCGAGCGTAGCCGCGGGGTATAGTCCCTGCTGTTTGCGAGGAATCGTCCAAGGCGGTGCTACAATGCGCGGTTGCCCTTGTGGGCAGTTTTCATACCTATTTAGGAGTTCAACGTGGCACAAGGTTCCGACAGTTCTTTCCTTTTCGTGATGATCGCGATGTTCGTGGTCATGTACTTCATCATGATCCGGCCGCAGATGAAGAAGCAAAAGGAATTGAAGGCTATGATCGACTCCGTCGTCAAAGGCGCGGAAGTGATCACCAACGGCGGCATTCTAGGCAAGGTCAGCAAGGTCAAGGACGATTACCTGGTGCTTGAAATCGCACCCAATGTCGAAGTCGTCATCCAGCGCAGCGCCGTCGCCAACGTGCTGCAAAACGGCACGATCAAGTCGATCAACTGACCGCCATTGATCCTTAGCCGGCAAGACTTTCCATTTCGCCTATATTCGCCCCTATCGCAGCCGTGCTGCGGATTGCAGAATCGCCATGAATCGATACGCACTCTGGAAATACATTCTCATCGTCGTCGCCGTGCTGCTCGGCGCCCTTTATACCACGCCGAACTTCTTCGGCGAGGCTCCGGCGCTCCAGGTTACCAGCGCCAAGGCCACGCTCAAGGTCGAGCCCGACATGCCGGGCCGGATCGACCAGATTCTCAAGCAGGGCAACATCAAGGCCGATAGCGCCTACTTCGAGCAAAACGGCCAACAAGGTGCTGCGCGCGTACGCTTTGCCGACAGCGACAGCCAGTTCGCCGCCAAGAGCCTGCTGGAAAAGCAGCTGAATCCGGATCCGACCAACCCCACCTTCAACGTCGCATTCAACCTGGTGCCGAATACGCCGCGCTGGATGCAATCGGCTCATGCATTGCCGATGGCGCGCGGCCTGGACTTGCGCGGCGGCGTGCACTTCCTGCTTCAAGTCGATACTACCGCCTACTTGGCCAAGCGCCAGCAAGCCCAGGATTCGGGCATCCGTACCGCCTTGCATGACAAGAGCATCCACTATGCCGGCATTACGGCGACTCCGGCCGGTCTGGAAATCGGCTTCCGCGACGACGTGACGCGCCAGCAAGCCAAGGATGTGATCCAGGCCAAGATGCCCGACCTGACCCTGGCCGCCGGCGGTTCCGGCGATCGCCTGACCTTGGTGGCGAGCATGAGCGAAGCCAAGATCAGGGAAGCGATCGACGAGGCGGTGTCGCAGAATATCACCACGCTGTCCAAGCGTATCAACGGTCTCGGCTTGACCGAACCGATCATCCAGCGCCAGGGCAATAACCGCATCGTGGTCGAGCTGCCCGGTGTGGGCGATGTGGCGCGCGCGCGCGACATCATCGGTCGTACCGCGACGCTGGAAATCCGCATGGTCGACGAATCGGTGCCGCGCGGCATGGAAACGAGCACGCCGGTACCGCCGGAGTCCGAGCTGTTCACCGCCGGGCGCGACGCGCCTGCCGTGTTGTACAAGGACGCCATCATGACGGGCGATTACATCTCGTCCGCGCAAGCCGACACCGACCAGCAGACCGGGCAGCCCATCGTGCGCATTACCTTGAACAGCGAAGGCGGACGCAAGATGTTCGAAGCCACGCGCGGCAAGATCGGCAAGAAGATGGGCATCATCCTGATCGAAAAGAACCATCCCGAAGTCCTGGTCGTGGCGACGATCCAGGCCGAACTCGGCGCCAACTTCCAGATCACCCTGACCAATGACGAGATGGCGCACGACCTGGCGCTGCTGCTGCGTTCCGGCGCCCTGGCCGCACCGATGGAAATCGTCGCGGAAAGCACCGTCGGGCCGCAGCTCGGTGCGGAAAACATCAAGAAGGGCTTCGATTCGACGCTCTACGGTTTTGCTGCCATCACGATCTTCATGATCATCTATTATCTGGTGTTCGGCTTCTTCAGTGTGCTGGCCCTGGCGGTCAACCTGCTGCTGCTGGTCGGCGTGCTGTCCGGCATCCAGGCCACGCTCACCCTGCCCGGCATGGCCGCTATCGCCCTGACGCTCGGTATGGCGATTGACGCCAACGTGCTGATCAATGAACGCATACGGGAAGAGCTGCGCGCCGGCAATTCGCCGCAACTGTCGATTGCCAACGGCTTCGAACATGCCTGGGCCACGATTCTCGACTCCAACATCACGACCCTGATCGTCGGCCTGGCGCTGCTGGTGTTCGGCACGGGGCCGGTACAGGGCTTCGCCGTCGTGCACTGCCTCGGCATCACCACCTCGATCTTTTCTTCCGTATTCGTTTCGCGCGGCGTGGTCAACCTCTGGTATGGCCGGCGCAAGAAGCTCGCAGGCGTCAAGATCGGACAAATCTGGAAGCCGAAGGAGGGTTGATGGCCTGAGCGGCCGTCCCCTTTTATCGCACTCAAGCACTGAACAGTACAGGAAACATCATGGAATTTTTCCGCATCAGAAATACCATCCCGTTCATGAAGCACGCGCTGGTGTTCAACGTGATTTCGGCGGTCACGTTTCTCGCCGCGGTGTTTTTCCTCTGGAAGAACGGGTTGAATTATTCGGTCGAGTTCACAGGCGGCACCACGCTGCAGGTAAGCTACCAGAAGCCGGCGGACAGCGAAGCGATCCGCAAGGCGGTCGATTCGACCGGCATCAACGGCGCCACGGTGCAGCGATACGGCCGCGCCGAAGACATGCTGATCCGCCTGCCCGCCGCCGCCGACAAGGAACGTGTGGCCATGGTGCAAAACGTGTTCGGCGCACTGTGCAAGGCGGAAGCAGGCACGATCGAAACCCAGGCCAATGCCAGCGGAGAAATGGTTCCGGTCTGCCATGATGCGGCAAAGAACGAGCCGGTGGTCAACAAAGGCGTGGACCAGGTCGGGAAGCAGATCGGCGACGAACTGTACCTGAACGGCCTGAAGGCGTTGATCGCCGTGGTGGTGGGTGTGGTGGCATATCTTTCCTTCCGCTTCGAATTCAAGTTCGCCGTCGCGGCCATCATCGCCAACCTGCACGACGTGGTGATCATCCTCGGCTTCTTCGCCTTCTTCCGCTGGGAATTTTCGCCCCCGGTGCTGGCGGGCGTCCTGGCCGTGTTGGGTTATTCGGTCAATGAATCCGTGGTTATCTTCGACCGTATCCGCGAAAATTTCCGCAAGATGCGCAAGGCCACCGTGGTCGAATCGATCAATGCCGCGATCACCAGCACCATGTCGCGTACCGTCATCACCCACGGCTGCACCCAGATGATGGTGCTGTCGATGCTGATCTTCGGCGGCGAGGCGCTGCACAACTTTGCGCTCGCGCTGACCATCGGTATCTGCTTCGGTATCTATTCCTCGGTGTTCGTGGCTGCCGCACTGGCGATGTGGTTCGGCGTCAAGCGCGAAGACTTGTTGAAGCCGGTGAAGGAAAAGGATACGACCGGCGGGGCGGTTGTCTAAAGTTCGTATCTGGGACCTCGCGACGCGGCTGTTCCACTGGAGCCTCGTCGCGCTGGTCGCGGCAGCCGTCGTCACAGCCCATATCGGCGGCAATGCGCTGGAGTGGCATTTCACTTGCGGTTATGCCATTCTGACTTTGCTGGTCTTCCGTACCCTTTGGGGCATCGTTGGCGCGCGCTATGCGCGCTTTTCCAGTTTCTCGCTGAGTCCATCAAGTTTTTCCGCACACATGCGCGCGCGCAGGGACGGCGCGCGTCGGTCTTATGCCGGGCATTCGCCCTTCGGCAGC
>DASVYZ010000125.1:0-4119 GCA_036391935.1 Burkholderiaceae bacterium
CACTGGACAAACAGGCGCCCGAAGAAGACGGCAGCACCGGCGGATGAGCGAATTGCGGTAAACTATGCACATGCCACACCGCTGCTGCGCCCTGTTATTCGCCTTTCTGCTGGCTGCCCTGCCCTTGCTTGGGCTGGCTGGGCCTGTGCCTGCCTGCGCGCATTGTCCCAGTACCGCATCTGTGCAAAAAGCGCATTGCCACCAGGCGGCGAGCCTGGCGCAGTGCCATCACTGTGCGAGCTGCGCGGTCTGCGCCTATCCCCCGGCCTCCCACGCCAGATCCCCCGCCGTGATCCAGCTTGATGGAGCGGTCGAATCGCATGCTACCTACCTGGCCGCTCACTTCTACCGCCTGACTTCGCCGCCGCTCGACCGGCCGCCATCTTTCCTCCCGGCCTGATCGTGTGCCGGCGCAAGCCGGCTTGTGCTCAAACCGCCTTCATGGCGGCAATGCTGGAGAAACAAGTGAAAACAGAAATCAATGTCAGGCACTGGTGCCTGGTGTTTGCCGTCGCCGCCATCCTGGGCGGCTGCGCAAGCATGGAAAAACCGGATCGCGATGCCGCCCGATTGGTGGAACAACGCACCGGCACGCGTCCGCCCGCCGCCTCGGACGCCGCCGCCCGGCAAAAGCTGAAACAGGAAATGGCCGCGCTGGCGGCGCGGCCGCTTGATGCCGACAGCGCTGTGCATATCGCGCTGCTCAACAACCCTTCGATGCTGGCCAGGTACGATGAAGCCGGTATTGCCGCAGCCGACCTGGAACAAGCGGGGCGCCTGCCGAACCCGGAATTCTCGTTCAAGCGCACCCACGGCGAGGGACAGGTTTTCATCGAGCGCAGCCTCACCGTCAATTTGCTCGACATCCTGACGGCGCCGCTGGCCGCGCGCATGGAACGGCGTCGTTTCGAAGCGACGCAACTGGAGATTGCCCGCGACGCGGTGCAATTGACGGCCCAGGTACGCAGCGCCTACTTCGAAGCCGTCGCAGCCAGGCAGACCGGGCGCTATATGGAAGATGCCGCCGCGGCCGCCGAAGCCAGCCGCGAGTTGGCGCGACGCATGGCCGAAGCCGGCAATTGGAGCAAGCTCGATCAGGCCCGGCAGGAGGTTTTCGACGCGGCGACCACGGTCGAGGCTGCGCGCGCAGCCAATCAGGCGCAGGTGGCGGCGCAAAGGCTGGCACGCCTGCTTGGGCTCGACAACGGTGCCTCGCCGATGTTGCCTGACACCTTGCCTGCATTACCCGACAATTATGCGGATGCTCCGGTATCGATCGATACGGCGGTCAAGGCCAGGCTGGATGTGCAAGCCGCACAGCAAAGAAACACGTGGCTGGCGCAAGACCTCGGCTTGACGCGTGCCACGCGCTTCATCGAGGTGCTCGAACTCGGTGCTGTGCAAAACCGCAATGAAGGTGCGGCGCGCGCGCCCGGCTTTGAAATCAACATCAGCGTGCCGCTGTTCGACTGGGGCGAAGCGAAAACGCAAAGGGCCGAAGCGACCTACCTGCAATCGGCCGATAATCTGGCCGCCACGGTGCAGGATGCGGCGAGCGACATCCGCATCGCGCAAGCCAACCGGCGCCACAGCTACGACATGGCGCGCACCTACCGTGACGACATCATGCCGCGGCGCAAGCAGATTGCCGATGAAACCCTGCTGCGCTACAACGGCATGCTGATCGGCGTCTTCGAGTTGCTGAACGATGCGCGCGACCAGATCGCCGATACGCGCGCCGCCATCGATGCATTGAAAGATTACTGGATCGCCGACGCCGCGCTGCAAAGCGCATGCGGCGGCATCATGTTGAACAAGGACACGCCATGACCAGCCGTAGACAATTTCTCTCCTCTTCCACGGCCGGCTTGATCGGCGCCGCCCTGGTTTCGCGCGCCGGCGCGGCAAGCTTGCCTGAAGCGCCGACGCGCGACCATGCCGAAACCGGCAAGCCCGAATCGCCCAAGTCGGGCCGGCCCTATCATCCCGTCGTCACGCTGAACGGCTGGTCGCTGCCGTGGCGCATGAACCTTGGCGTCAAGGAATTTCATCTGGTCGCCGAACCGGTGACGCGCGAAATCGCGCCAGGCATGCAGGCGAAGCTCTGGGGCTATAACGGGCAAAGCCCCGGGCCGACCATCGAAGTGGTCGAAGGCGACCGCGTGCGCATCTTCGTCACCAACAAATTGCCCGAAGCGACCAGCATCCACTGGCATGGCCAACGCCTGCCCAACGGCATGGACGGCGTCTCCGGCTTGACGCAGCCGGCCATTCCGGTCGGCAAAACCTTCGTCTATGAATTCATCGCCCAGCGCGCCGGCACCTTCATGTACCACCCGCATGCCGACGATATGCTGCAAATGGCCATGGGCATGATGGGCTTCTGGGTGACGCATCCGCGCGATCCGGCCGAGCACAAGGTCGAGCGCGACTACGTGATGCTGTTGAATGCCTACGACATCGATCCGGGCAGCTTGACCCCGAAGGTCAACACCATGCTCGACTTCAATCTCTGGACCATCAATTCACGCGCCTTTCCCGGCATCGATGCCATGGTGGCGGGCGTGGGCGAGCGCGTGCGCATCCGCCTGGGCAACCTGACCATGACCAACCACCCCATGCACCTGCATGGGCATTCTTTCGAGGTCAGTTGCACCGACGGCGGCTGGGTACCCAAGAGCGCGCGTTGGCCCGAAGTATCAGTCGATATCGCGGTCGGTCAGATGCGCGCCATCGAATTCGTCGCCGATGCGCCCGGCGACTGGGCCTTCCATTGCCACAAGACGCACCACACCATGGGCCCGATGGGCCACCAGGTGCCGACCATGCTGGGCGTGGACCAGCGCGCGGCCGTGGAGAAAATCAACCGCCTGGTGCCCGGCTACATGAGCATGGGAGAAAACGGCACCGACGACATGGGGGCCATGCACATGGGCCTGCCGGAAAACACTCTTCCCATGATGGCGGGCAACGGCCCCTTCGGCCCGATCGGCATGGGCGGCATGTTTACCACGCTCAAGGTGCGTGCGGACTTGCGGGCCGGCGATTATCGCGATCCCGGCGGGTATCGCCAGCCTGCCGGAACCTCTGCCCATATTTGGGACGGGGAAACACCCGCTGTCGAGCGCGTATCGCAAAGTGAAGCAGCCGATCTCAAGGCATCGTTGACAGTGCGCAAGCCGGCCACGCACCGACACTAAGGGGATTCTTTTGCTATCATAAGTGCCCTCAAAGCCGAGCGGCGATGCCTAAACGACCATGACACTCCGGAGCCACAGCCTGCAGCATGCGAACGCGCCCAGCGCGCGCCGCGTTGCGCCCTGGCGCTTCTGGACCACCATCGTCACCATCGCCGCTTTCCTGAGCCTCTTGCTCGCGGCATCGAGCCACCATCACATCAGCCAGGCCGAAGACCAGGACTGCGCAATTTGCAGCGTGGTTTCGCACAAGGTCAGCGATCCACCGCCGGTTGTGCTGCCGCAGTTGGTGCTGGTGCTTCTCAATATTGCCCCCTTCCTGGCGTTTGCCGCGTGCAAGCCCCATCTTTCCCCCTCCCTGCTGCCGCCCGCCTGCGGTCCGCCTTCACGCCTCTGATCCGCTTCGCCTGTGCGCCTGACGGCACGTCCGGCGCACTTCCCGAACACGCATGGCAGAACGGCGGCGATCCCGCCGTTCCCGGTTCGCCCGCGCACTCACCTGATCAATGCGGCGGACCTGCCGATCTTTGAGGATTTATTGAGGACCTTATGTCGCGCATTCCCGCATTGCGCAAGCTGCCATTGATCGTGGCCGGCTTGTATGCCACAACCTTCGCCTCGTCCGTCGTCGCGGCGCCCTTGCAAGCCGAAGTCAGAGACGCCCAGGGCAAGTTGCTGTCCAATACCATGGTCTGGGTCGTCACCCCCGCAGGCGCCGAAGTCGCCAAAACCACGACCGATGCCAAAGGCATCGCCCGTTTCGCCGACATCGCACCGGGAAAGTACCTGGTCGAAATCCGCGGCACGCGCGGCCTGGCCTTGACCAAGCCGGTCGATATTTCCGGCACTGCGCTTGTCTCCGCGGCAATCGCCATGGACGCGGCACCGGCTGCCGCGCCCGCACCAGCCGCAGCCAAGGCGG
>DASVYZ010000126.1:0-2578 GCA_036391935.1 Burkholderiaceae bacterium
GAAGGCGAGTGGCTGGACGAAAATCAGTATTTCCTGCTTGCGCTCGACGCCATGCCCGAGCGCGATTCTGTGCTGCAGAATGTTTATTGCACGGCCGCCGGCATCAACGAAAAAATCGGCGTGAACCTGATCGAAGGCAAAGAGCGCGAAGCGCTGCTCGAGGCGCAATCCACGTTCGCCGACAATTACCTGAATGTGTTTTACCAGGCCAACGGTGCGCATTGGCGCACCATGGTCAAGCTGAAAAGCCATCACTACGGCAATCGCTACGACGATCAACCCATTATTGCACTGCGCTGCAAGCGTTCCTTGCCAGCCGGCGCCGAAGTGCACCTGGTCTGGGGCAAGGACGTCAAGAGCGCCGGCGGCATCCCCAATGTGCAAGACCAGGTGCTGGCCTATAGCGTGCGCCCGGCGTTCGAAGCCAAGTTTTCCTGCCAGCGCGTCAACGCCAGGAGCGGCTGCCTGCCCATCACGCCGATGTATCTGAACTTCTCGGCACCGGTGAAGCGGCAATCGGTGAAAGGCATCACGCTGACTGGCAGCGACGGCAAGGCTTACCCGCTCTCGTTTGACGAAGGCGAAGCAAAGAGCGACACCGTCCAAGGCGTCTTGTTCAAAGGCCCCTTCCCCGAAAAATCGGAATTCAAGCTTTCCCTGCCGGCCGCGATGAAGGACGATTCCGGCCGCGCGCTGAAAAATCAGCGCCGCTTTCCCTTGGATGTGAAGACCGACGAACAGCCCCCCTTGATCAAATTTCCGGCACGCTTCGGCATCGTCGAAGCGCATGGCGACCGCATGCTGCCGGTGACGGTGCGCAACATCGAGCCTGCCCTCGCCGGCGCCATGGCCGGCACCCAGGGCGGCATGCTGCGCGTCACAGGCGACAAGGAAGATGAAGCCATCATCGCTTGGCTCAAGCGCCTTGCCGACAACGGTGGCTGGGACGTGCACGAAATGTGGGGCAGTGAAATGGAGCGGTCGATTTTCAGCGCCAACGAAGCGAAGCCGTTTTCCATGCCCAAGCCGCTGGCGAAAGAAGAGTTCGAAGTGGTCGGCATCCCGCTGGAGAAAAACGGCTTCTACGTCGTTGAATTGCAAAGCCCCAAGCTGGGCAAGATCATTTCCAGCAAGGGCAGCACCGCCTATGTGCAGGCAGCCGCCTTGATGACCAATATGGCGGCGCATTTCGAGCACGGTGCGGAATCTTCGCTGGTCTGGGTCACGACGCTGGACCATGGAAAACCGGTGGCCGACGCCATGGTTACCGTCCGCAATTGCGCCGGGACGGCATTGTGGGAAGGCAAGACCGACGCGTCAGGCATCGCCCACATCGCCCAACCCTTGAATGGCATCCGCTGCGGCTATCGCGATTCCCTGTTCGTCAGTGCGCGCACGAAAGATGACATGACCTTCACCCTGTCCGATTGGCAGGGCGGCATCGAGACCTGGCGCTTCAACCTGCCGACGGAACGCTTCGATGCCGACAATATCATGGCCACAACCGTGTTCGACCGCACGCTCTTGCGCGCCGGTGAAACGGTGCATATGAAGCACCTGCTGCGGCGCCATGCGCAAGACGGCATCCATTTCGCCGGCCGCAACATGGCCACCGACAAGCTGATCATCACGCACGATGGCAGCCAGCAGCATTACGAGCTTCCGTTGGCATGGGACGACAATGCCACCGCGCAAAGCACGTGGCAAATCCCGCCCGATGCCAAGCAGGGCAGCTATACGCTCATGATAGGCAATTATCAGGCCGGCAGCTTTCGCGTGGAGGCCTTCCGCGTGCCCACCATGAAGGCCCTGCTACAAGGTCCCAAAGACGCGGCCGTGCAGCCGCGGCAAGTCGGTTTCGATATCCAGCTGAACTACCTGGCAGGCGGCGGCGCCGCCGACGCTGCCGTGAAGCTGCGTACGGTAGTGCAGGATAAGGCTGTTTTCTTCCCCGGCTACGAAGACTATACCTTCAGTAATGGCGAAGTGAAGGTCGGCCGGACCACCGATACCCCCACGTTCGATGAAGACGATGCCTCCTGGAGCGACGAACAGAACGGCCAGAAAGGTAATGGCACAGCCGCCACGCAGGCGCTCCAGCTGGACCATCACGGCGCCGCGCGTGCCGTGGTGGACAAGCTGCCCAAGGTAACGGCACCGCACGACTTGTTGGCCGAACTGGAATTTGCGGACGCCAACGGCGAAACGTCGACCGTGGCCACGCACGTGCCGCTCCTGCCCTCGGCCTACCAGATCGGCATAAAGCCCGACGGGTGGGCCGTGAGCAAGGAGGCATTCAAATTCCAGGTCGTGGTGCTCGATACGGCGGGCCAGCCCGTCGCCAATGCCGAGGTCAAAACCGAGTTCTTCCGCCGCACCAATTATTCGCATCGCCATCGCTTGCTGGGCGGCTTTTATGCCTACGAAAACGTCAATGAGGTCAAACGCCTGGGCGAAGGCTGCAGCGGCAAAACCGACGCGCATGGGCTGCTGTTTTGCGCAACCAGGGCGCCCGCCTCGGGCAACCTGGTGCTGCAAGCACGCACTGCCGACCCGGAAGGCCGCGCCATTGCCGCCA
>DASVYZ010000127.1:0-10049 GCA_036391935.1 Burkholderiaceae bacterium
CGCGCTCGGCGCCAATCTCGCGGCCGGCGGCGCCATCGGTGCGGCCATGGCGCAAGGCCTGATTCCTGCGGCGGCAGCGCCTGCCACGGCCAGCAGTGCCGACCCGGTGGCGCGTCTGGCGCAATTGAAATCCATGCTCGACCAGGGCTTGATCGCGCAGGCGGATTACGATGCGGCCAAGGCCGATATCCTGAAAAAACTCGTGGGCTGATCCGGGCGCAAGCATCTCACCCACATGCAAAAAATCTCTTGTCCCAGTTGCGGCGGCGAAGTCGTTTTTCGTTCCGCCGCCTCGGTCATGGCGGTATGCGAATACTGCCAGAGCACGCTCTTGAAGGATGCCGATTCGGTCAAGAATATCGGCAAGATGTCGGAGCTGCTGGAAGACTATTCGCCGTTGCAGATCACCACCACCGGCATCTTCCAGGGGCGCAGCTTTTCGTTGGTCGGGCGCATTCAGTTGCGCTATGAAGACGGCGTCTGGAACGAATGGTATGCCTTGTTCGACGACGGCACGGCCGGCTGGCTGTCCGACGGTTCCGGGCAATTCGTGTTCACTTTGTCCGACCCCAATCCCAGCGAGACATTTCCGCCTTTCGAGAACATGCGGCCCGGCCTGCCCGTGCGCTACCGCGGCGCCGCTTTCTATGCCACCGATGTACGCACGGCGCGCTGCACCGGCGGCGAGGGCGAGCTGCCGTTCAAGGTCGGCCATGGCTGGGAATTGCGCGCCGCCGATTGCCGCATCGGGCAGCGCTTCCTGACACTCGATTATTCCGAGGGCGAACGCCCGCAAGCCTACGTCGGCCAGGCCGTCACACTCGAGCAAATGCGCTGCCAACTGCTGCGCACCGGCGAAGGGGTTGCCGATTCCGCCGCCAGGTTCCGCGGCAAGGCTATCGCCTTCGATTGCCCGAGTTGCGGTTCCTCGATCAAGTACGTGGCCGGCATGGCTTACCACATCGTCTGTCCGAGCTGCCATGCCGAAGTCGATTGCTTGACCGACCGTGCCCTGGTGCTGCAAAAGGCCGAAGAATTGCGCCGAATCGCGACCTCGATCGACCTGGGCGATGTGGCCACCATCAACGGCGCCAAGTACGAAACCATAGGCTTGATGCAGCGCCAGACGCGCTATGGCGACGAATCCTGGACCTGGGTCGAATACCTGCTGTTCAATCCGCAGCGCGGTTTCCATTGGCTGGTCGAAACCAGCGAGCGCTGGGATAGCGTCACGGTCTTGAACGAGTGGCCCGAGCTGCACAACGGCAGCATCACCCTGCATGGCGACAGCTATGCCAAGACGGAGGAATACGAAGCCGTGGTGCTGTATGCCGCCGGCGCCTTCAATTGGCGCGTCTCGGTGGGCGACCGCAACCATGTGATCGAATACAAAAAAGGCAACCGCGTGGTCGCATCCGAAGCCGATGCCCACGAGATCGCCTGGTCGGCCGGGCGCGAAGTGGCCGCGTCGCAGATCGGGCAGTGGTTTGGCAAGCCTTTCGGCGGCGGCATGAGCGCAGCCGCCGATAGCGGCGCCGATTCCCAAGCGCTGTTCAAGGCCGCACGCATTTTCAGCCTCATTATCGCCATCTTCAATTTCCCGCTCGCCCTCGTGGCCGGCGCTGCCGGGTTCAAGGTCATCTTCGTGGCGCTGTTACTGCTCTGGGTTCCACCAATACTGGTGCGCCTGTTCGGCAAGGAAAGCAATGTCTAAATTCCTCTACATTCTCTATGGCTGCGTGATCCTTGTAGGCAGCGCGGTGGCCAATATCAACAATGCCAACTTGAGTTCGAGCAATGGCCGCGGCTGGATCAGCCAGGGCGGCGGATCGAGCTGGGGCGGGTCGGGCGGTTCGACCGGCGGCTTTTCTTCGGGCGGCGGCCATAAAAGAGCGAAGCCCCGCAGGGCCGCCAAGTGCAGGCCGACCTGCAAGGCGTGGCATCCGCCATGCTGGGCGATGCGCCCCTGATCGAAAGCTTGCTGACGCGCGCGGCGCTGGCCGCCGGCGCCACGCCCATCTTTGCCAAGTTCCATCATTTCGGCTCGGGGCAGGGGGTGACAGGCGTCTTGCTGCTGGCCGAATCGCATATCAGCATCCACACCTGGCCGGAGCACGGTTTCGCCGCCGTCGATGCCTTCATGTGCGGTGCGGCGCGCCCCGAGCTGGCCTTGCAGATTGTCTGCGACGCGCTCCATCCCGGGCACTGCGAAACGCGCATGGTCGAACGCGGCATGAGCAGCATTCCGGCCTGACGGTCATACGGTAGAAACCGCAGAAACCTGCAAATCGGAGCGGCGTTTTGCCGCTCCCGGAGTAGCATAAAAAGACAGGGCATCCTCAGCCCGGTAAAATGCTAACCAAGAACCTCAATCTACCGCATTGCACAACATGACCACACCGCAACTCAAATCGGTTCAATGCCTGTCTCCCGCCGGCCTGCACTACATGGCTTACCGCGAATGGGGCGATCCGCACAATCCGAAGGTTCTTGTTTGCGTGCACGGCTTGACGCGCGTCTCGAACGATTTCGATGCGCTTGCACGCAATCTGTGCGATGCCTATCGCGTGGTCTGCCCCGACGTGGTGGGGCGCGGCCGTTCCGACTGGCTCAAGGACCCGCGTTTCTATACGGTGCCGCAATACGTGTCCGACATGGTGACGCTTCTGGCGCGCCTGAACGCCGAAACGGTCGACTGGTTCGGCACCTCGATGGGCGGCTTGATCGGCATGGGCCTGGCATCGCTGTCCGATACGCCGGTACGGAAGTTGCTCTTGAACGATGTGGGGCCGGTCCTGAATCCGGCGGCCATTGCGCGCATCGGCGATTACCTCGGGCGTCCGGTGCGCTTTGCCAGCTTCGATGAAGCGATGCAATACATTATCGCCATTTCGATCACCTTCGGGCCGCACAGCGACGCGGAATGGCGCAAGCTGTCTGAAGACGTGCTGCGCCAAGACAAGGACGGGCATTGGATTTTGCATTACGATGCCGGTCTGGCCGTGCCGTTCAAGGCGGCAACGCCCGAGAATGCCGAGCGCGACGCGGCGGTCTTGCAGGCAACGTACGACGCCATCCGCTGCGAAACCCTGGTCGTGCGCGGTGCGCAGTCGGATTTGCTGAGCCGGGAAGTGGCGCAGGCGATGACGCAGCGCGGCCCCAAGGCCAAGCTGGTCGAAGTGCCCGGCGTCGGCCATGCGCCGACCTTCCTGCACGAAGACCAGATTGCGATTGCGCGGGAATTTTTTCTCGGCTGAATTGACCAACACGAACACGAACGGAGACGGCAGATGACGATACAGCGCTTTCACGTAGGCAAGACCCTGTCGGAAATCGCCATCCATAACGGCACGATTTACCTGGCGGGCCAGATTGCCGAAGACGCCACGCACGGCATCGAAGGCCAGACGAGCGAGGTGCTGGGCCATATCGACCGCCTGCTGGCCGAGGCCGGCAGCGACAAGACCCGGATTTTGATGTGCCAGATTTTCCTGGCCGACATCAAGGATTTTGCCGGCATGAATTCAGTATGGAATGAATGGGTGCCGGAAGGGCACTCACCTCCGCGCGCCACCGTCGAGGCCAAGCTGGCCAAGACTGAATGGCTGGTCGAGATGGTGGTGACTGCGGCAAGGAAGTAACACGAAGGATCCAGGCAACAAGAACAATATGGTCTCACTGGCAGTCACCCAAAACGACGTGCCGCTGCAAATCACGGCCGGTCTTTCCGCGGAAGACAGCGAGCGCGTGCTGGCGGCGCTCGACTACGTCAAGCCCATCTATGCCGGCAAGCCGGTCGTCACCGGCCAGGACGCTTTCGAATTCACGCAAGCCGTGGCGGCAACCCTGGCGGCGCTCAAGAGCGATGCCGATACGCGCATCGCCGGCATCCTGTTCGAATTGACGGTGCTCGACCCCAAGGCTGCCGAAGGCTTGGAAGAACGCTACGGCAAGGAAATCGCCGACCTGGTCGGCGGTATCCGCCAGGTGATGCGGCTGCATGAAACCACGTTCGGCCAGCAGGAAGTGGCGCGCGGCAAGAACGCGGCGCAAATCGCCTCGAGCCAGCTCGAAACCCTGCGCAAGATGCTGCTCGCCATGGCCACCGACTTGCGCGTGGTGCTGGTGCGCCTGGCGTCGCGCCTGGCCACGCTGCGCTACTTCGCCGATTTGAAGATGGAGAACGATGTCACGCGCCAATATGCGCGCGAAACCTTCGATCTCTATGCGCCCCTGGCCAACCGGCTCGGCATTTGGCAATTGAAGTGGGAGCTGGAAGACTTGTCGTTCCGCTTCACCGAACCGCACGCCTACAAGCGCATCGCCAAGCTGCTGGAAGAAAAGCGCATGGAGCGCGAAGGCTTCGTCGAGTTCGCGATCGGGCGGCTGAAGAAGGAATTGGCCGCCGCCGGCATCAAGGCCGAAGTGTTCGGCCGCCCCAAGCATATCTACAGCATCTGGAACAAGCTGCGCGGCAAGGATATCGATTTTTCCGAACTGTACGATGTGCGCGCCTTCCGCGTCATCGTCGACGACGTCAAGACTTGCTACACCGTGCTTGGCATCGTGCACAACATCTGGGCCCCGATCCCGAAGGAGTTCGACGACTATATCTCGCGCCCCAAGCCCAACGGCTATCAGTCGCTGCATACGGTGGTGGTGGCCGAAGACGGCCGCGCGCTCGAAGTGCAGATCCGTACCGCCGACATGCACCACTTCGCCGAATACGGCGTGGCGGCGCACTGGCGCTACAAGGAAAGCGGCGGCTCCAACTTCACGGCGCAAAAGTACGATGAAAAGATCGCCTGGCTGCGCCAGCTGCTGGCCTGGAAGAGCGAAGTGGCCGACACCGTGGTCGGGCAGGACGAGGTGCAGCGCGAATGGGTGGAAAAGGTCAAGGCCGCCGCCATCGACGACCGCATCTACGTCATGACGCCGCAGGCGCGCGTGATCGAATTGCCCAGCGGCGCCACGCCCATCGACTTCGCCTACCACGTGCATAGCGAACTCGGCCATAGCTGCCGCGGCGCGCGCGTGGACGGCGTGATGGTGCCCTTGAATACGCCGCTCAAGAACGGCCAGACGGTGGATATCATCACGGCGCGCGGCGGCAGCAACAGCGGCCCCTCGCGCGATTGGCTCGGCGCGGGCTACACCGTCAGCGCGCGCACGCGCTCCAAGGTGCGCGCCTGGTTCAATGCCATCGAACAGCAGGAAACGCTCAATAACGGCCGCGCCCTGGTGGAAAAGAGCCTGCAGCGCGAAGGCAAGACCGCGGTCAACCTCGAAGAGCTGGCGCACAAACTCGGCTTCGGCAAGCCGGACGACTTGTTCATCGCGGTAGGCAAGGATGAATTCAGCCTGCGTCACGTCGAGCAGGCGCTGCATGGCGAAGACCATGGGCGCCACGCGCAAAACAAGCACGGCCACGCGCCCGACGTGGTCGTGCCGCGCAAGAGCAAGGCATCAAGCGTGGTGCAAGGCGCCAAATCGGGTGTGCTGGTGGTCGGCACCGAAGGCTTGATGACCCAGCTCGCCAAGTGCTGCAAGCCGGCGCCGCCGGACCCGATTGCCGGCTTCGTCACGCGTGGCAAGGGCGTCTCGATCCACCGCACCAGTTGCAAGAATTTCGCCGAGATGAAGGCGCAGGCGCCCGAGCGCGTCATCGAGACGGAATGGGGCCAGGCTCAGGCGCAGACGGTCTATCCGGTCGACCTGTTCGTGCTCGCGCACGACCGGCAGGGCCTGCTGCGCGACATTTCCGACATCTTCCTGCGCGAAAAGATCAACGTCATCGGCGTCAGCACGCAAAGCGCCAAGGGGCAGGCGCGCATGGCCTTCACGGCCGAGATCGGTTCGACGGCGCAGTTGCAGCGCGCCTTGGGTTTGATCGGCGAGGTGGACGGCGTGATGGAGGCGCGGCGCCAGTAGGGTTGGGCGGTTTGTGTCAATGCACCCCGCCCACCATGTCAGGCAATTCCGCCTGCAAGGTCACGTGGTCGATGCCATGCCGCTCCAGCAGCATGGCCTTGATCTCGCGCAGCACAGTGGGCCATTCCTGCAGATCGCGCACTTCCACATGGCCGATCAGGGCGGGCTCGCCCGGCGTCATTTCCCACACGTGCAAGTCATGCACCGAGATCACGCCGGTAATGCCTTCCAGTTCTTCTCCCACGCGCACGTAGTCCACATCGTGCGGCACGCCTTCCATCAGGAAATGGTAAGAGTCGCGCAGCACGTTCACGGTCGAGCGCAGCAGCAGCAGCGACACGGCAATCGAGAGCAAGGGGTCGGCTTGCAGCCAGCCCGTGTAATAGATGATGGCGCCGGCCGCCAGCGCGGCCACCGACCCGAGCAAGTCGCCCATCACGTGCACCATGGCGGCCTTGGTGTTGACGCTTTCCTGGTCGTGCGACAGGATCCAGGCCACGATCAGGTTGACCAGCAGGCCTGTGCTGCCGATGGCGAATACCATCCCGCCTTGCACCGGTTCGGGCGCCCCCAGGCGGTGTGCCGCCTGGGTCGCGATCCAGCCGATCACCGCCAGCATGACCAGGCCGTTGACGAAGGCTGCCAACGCCTCGGCGCGTCCGAAACCGAACGAATGCCGCGGTGAAGGAGGGCGTTTGGCAATGAATTGCGCAATCAGGGCCAAGCCGAGCGCGAGGGCATCGGTTACCATATGGCCGGCGTCCGAGATCAAGGCCAGCGAGTTCGAGATGAAGCCGGCCGCGACTTCGATCCCGGCAAAGCCCAGCGTCATGGTCAGCGCCCAGGCCAGCACGCTCATGCTGCGGCGTTCCACCACGTGATGATGCTTGGCATCGCCGGCGCGGTGTGCATGCAAATGATTGACGTCGGGTTGGGTGTGCTTATGCATGCGCGATTGAAATATTGTCGGCGATAATCTTGCCGGCAAGTTTACCGGAAATTGACAGCTCTTATTTTGATACAGCCATGCCCAAGTTCGCCGCCAATCTCACGATGATGTACAACGAGCACGAATTCCTCGACCGTTTCGCGGCTGCGGCGGCCGACGGCTTCAAGGGCGTGGAATTCCTGTTTCCCTACTCGCACCTGGCAGGCGACATCCGCGCGCGCCTGGACGAGTATGGCTTGACCCAGGCCCTGTTCAATTGCCCGCCGGGCGACTGGGCAGCCGGCGAGCGCGGGATCGCCTGCCTGCCGGGCCGCGAGGACGAGTTCCGCCGCGGCATGGAGCGTGCCCTGGGCTATGCCAGCGTGCTCGGCAACAAATGCCTGCATGTCATGGCCGGCCTCATCAAGCCGGAGCAGGACACGGCGCACCACGAAGCCGTGTACCTGCAAAATCTCGCCTACGCCGCCGAGCAGGCCGCGCCGCACGGCATCACCATCGTCATCGAGCCGATCAACCGGCGCGATATGCCGGGCTACTTCCTCAACCGGCAAGACGAGGCGCAGGCAATCTGCCGCGACGTGGGCGCGCCCAACCTGAAGGTCTTGTTCGATCTCTACCATTGCCAGGTCGTCGAAGGCGATTTGGCCACCAAGATGCGGCGCGACATCGCCGGCATCGCCCACATGCAAATCGCCGGCGTGCCCGAGCGGCACGAGCCCGATCTCGGTGAAGTCAATTATCCCTACCTGTTCCGCCTGATGGATGAGTTGGGGTACGACGGCTGGGTCGGCTGCGAATACCGCCCCAAGGCCGGTACCTCGGCAGGGCTGAGCTGGATCAACAATTGGCTGTTGTCGCAGCAGGGCAGCGAGTGAAAAACTGCACAGGCGAAATAATTTTTGGTCGGGGGCTTGGCAAATGCGGGAACATCCGGCTATAATCTTTCTTCTTTAGGCGCGTAGCTCAGCTGGTTAGAGCACTACCTTGACATGGTAGGGGTCGTTGGTTCGAGTCCAATCGTGCCTACCAAAAAACCTTATAAGTTTTCAGGACTTATAAGGTTTTTTGGTTTCTGGAGCCGGCTCCGCATTCCCAGCGCCAGATCTCGCCCGGCGATAAGCATTGGACAGCCGTGCCAGGCGATGGCATGCTCCAGGCATTTTCGCTTCCCGCCATCGATTCCGTGCCTGACATTTATTTCGACACCGCCGTTGCGGACGCTAACCGCAAGCCGCCTTTGAAGGTCGTCTTTCTTTCACCTTTCATCCTGCAAGACGCTGCCAGCGGGGCGGCGCAGTCGATCCGTACCATGCTCGAACAACTGGCTTTGCGCGGTGCGAGCTGCCATGCCCTGACCGCCTGCTGCTTCGACGCGCCGCCGGGGCCGCGTCTGGCCGAGTTCTTGCAGGCGCAGGGTTTGCGCCCGACAGGCTTGATCCAGAAAATCAACATGCCGGTCTGGCAGGGCAACATCAAGGGGGTGGAATACAACGCGATCCAGTTTGCCGGCCAGGTTCGCGACCAGCTTTCGCCGAGCCAGGAAATCACCTATCGCGACCTGGCACGCCACTGGCTCGAGCAAAACCGGCCAGACGTCGTCATTACCTTCGGCGGGCTTTTGCTCGACATCGAAATCCAGCGCTGCGCACGCGCAGCCGGTGCCTTGCTCGTGTTTTATCTGGCCAATCCCAGCTATGGCCGGCCGGAAACCTTTTCCCGTGTCGATCTGGTTCTCACCAATTCGGAAGCCACCGGCGCGCATTACCGCAAGACCATGAACCTGCACAGCCATAGCGTCGGGCTGTTCGTGGACCCCGCGCGGGCCATTGCTGCGCAGCGCGCGCCGCAATTCGTCACCTTCATCAACCCCTTGCCCGAAAAGGGCGTGACCATGTTCTTGAAACTGGTCGAACGCGCCGCGGCCGAGGCGCCCGACATGCAATTTCTCGTCGTGGAAAGCCGCGGCAGGATCGCCGAAGCCCTGCACAAGACCGGGAAGGGAGCCTTGCTGGACCGGATCAAGCTACTGCCCAGGCAGGATAATATGGCTGCCGTCTACGGCGTGACCAAGGTTCTGTTGATGCCTTCCTTTTGGTTTGAGGCTGCCGGCCGCATCCTGATCGAAGCTAATGCCAACGCGATCCCCGTGCTGGCGTCCGATGGCGGCGGCATTCCCGAAACCTTGGGTGGGGCCGGTCGGCTGCTTCCCATTCCCGAGCGCTGCCGGCAGGATCACTGGAGCTACCCCAGCGATGAAGAGGCCGAACCATGGTGGCGCGAACTGTTGCAACTATGGCGCGACGCGGCGCATTGGCAAGCCATGGCCGGCCTGGCGCTGGCTGCCGCCATGCGGCAGGGGGTGGCTGCCAAGGGTGAATTGCTCGATACGTTACTGCGCGAAGCGGTGGCCAGGAAGAAAGCATCGACGCCGGCCGCTTGAAGTCGGGATGCACCACTTTTTGCATCGCCTGGCACGGTAAAAATACCGAGGTTTTCCCATGATTATGGGATTGTCATCGACTTGCCAAGCTGGCATTGTTCTGCCCAGCGGATTGCAGCCGTCATGCTGCCGTCACAGGCGCGCGCAAAAATGAAGCACAAAAGCAACCAACGGCGCGCGCAAATGGGGTTTTGAATTGCATACTTGTAGCAAAGTTATTACTATTGGGTAAATCTTCGCCGATTATGTCTTCACCGGCTATGCGGTTTAAAAAGCAAGAACAAAGAAGAGAAACATACTGGAAGCTGTTCGTATTATCGAGGGAGTGGTGTCGTTGCCATGGTAGTGAAGCGCAGGCTTCATGGCTTGGCAAGTCGGGGTTGATGGGTGCGGGGAATATCGGATGGGCGCTCACGCCGTTTCCGGTTCCGCAATCGTTTGCCCATGCGTCTTCTGTCCACTCTTTTTCCGGTAGTACTGCAAAATCCCAGCCCAGGCATCCCGGAACGGTCCGGCATTGCCTGGTTAGATATTCAAGGTAGCAGAACAGGTTGGCCCCGTCGGGGCCGGAGATTGTCAAACGTCCGGAAAAGCCATCATATGAATCACAAAACCTCCCGTCTGCTGGCAAGTCTGGCCGGTGCCGCCATCATTTCCTGTTCCGGTGCCGCGCTGGCGCAGAACCAGGCCGGCAACCCCATCGGCCATTTCGAAATCACCAAGTACGAA
>DASVYZ010000128.1:0-1855 GCA_036391935.1 Burkholderiaceae bacterium
CTGCGGGTTGTGGTTTTCCGGAGGCATGCTCCGGTCGCGGAGCCTGTTGCAGCTTGTTTTTTTGAGGTGGTTCAGGCGAAGACATGGCGGAGCGAATTATAATTCTTTCTTATGGAAAATTCCGAACAGTTCGTCGATTGGCTGCGCTCGGTTGCGCCCTATATCCACGCCTTTCGCGGCAAAACCTTCGTCGTGGCCTTCCCGGGCGAACTGGTGGCGGCGGGCGCCCTGCCCGTGCTGGCGCAAGACTTGTCGCTGTTGCATGCGATGGGCATCAAGGTCGTGCTGGTGTACGGCTCGCGCCCCCAGGTGGCGGAACAGCTCGCGCTGCGCAATGTCGAAGCGCATTTCCACAACGGCGTGCGCATCACCGATGCCGCCGCGCTCGAGTGCGCCAAGGAAGCGGCCGGCGAATTGCGCCTCGATATCGAAGCCGCCTTCAGCCAGGGCTTGCCCAACACGCCCATGGCCCACGCGGCGATCCGCATCATCTCGGGCAACTTCGTCACGGCGCGGCCCTTGGGCGTGATCGACGGGGTGGACCTCGAATTGACCGGCGTCACGCGCAAGGTCGCGTTCGAAACCATCCACCCCATCCTGAACGCCGGCGGGCTGGTGCTGCTCTCGCCCCTGGGCTTCTCGCCCACCGGCGAAGCGTTCAACCTGACCATGGAAGACGTGGCCACCTCGGCCGCCATCGCGCTGCGCGCCGACAAGCTGATTTTCATGACGGAAACGCCGATGATGCGCGACCAGTACAACCGCGAGGTCCATGAGCTCTCGTCGGCCCAGGTCGATGCCATGCTCAAGGCGGGCGATCAGCCGAGCGACATCGCCTTCTATCTGCAGCACTGCCTCAAGGCGTCGCGCTCGGGCGTGCCGCGCGTGCACATGGTGCCTTACGACATGGACGGCTCGGTCCTGCTCGAAGTGTTCACGCACGACGGCGTGGGCACCATGATCAGCTATGAAAACCTCGAAAGCCTGCGCGAAGCCACCATCGAGGACGTGGGCGGCATCCTGAAACTGATCGAGCCGCTCGAAGCCGACGGCACCCTGGTCAAGCGCGGCCGCGAACTGATCGAGCGCGAGATCGATTATTTCTCCGTCATCGAGCACGACGGCGTCATCTTCGGCTGTGCCGCGCTCTACCCCTTCCCCAAGGACGGCATGGCCGAAATGGCATGCCTGACGGTCAACCCCGAAGTGCAGGCCCAGGGCGACGGCGAGCGTATCCTGAAGCACATGGAAAACCGCGCGCGCGCCGCCGGCTTCAAGAAACTGTTCGTCTTGACCACGCGCACGGCGCACTGGTTCCTGAAGCGCGGCTTCGTCGGCGCCACGGTGGACGACCTGCCCAGGGACAGGCAATCGATGTACAACTGGCAGCGCCGCTCGCTGGTGCTGATCAAGACCCTGTAAAATAAGGGGTTGTCTTAGCAATATTGGAGATCCACATGGCCCGTATGATCCACTGCGTAAAACTGAACAAGGAAGCCGAAGGCCTCGACTTCCCGCCCTACCCCGGCGACCTGGGCAAGCGTTGCTGGGAAAGCATCTCGAAGGAAGCCTGGGCCGGCTGGCTCAAGCACCAGACCATGCTGATCAATGAAAACCGCCTGAACGGCGCCGATGCGCGGGCGCGCAAGTACTTGATGGCGCAAGCCGAGAAATACCTGTTCGGCGACGGCGCCGACGTGGCCGAAGGTTACGTACCGCCTACGGCTTGATCTGGTTCGCCAAGCAAAAAGGGCGCCTCGGCGCCCTTTTTTGCTTCCGCGCGGGTAATCGAATCAATATGTGATCGTTTTCACGCCTTCGGCCGTCCCCAACAGGCAAACATTCGCCCCACGCT
>DASVYZ010000129.1:0-12818 GCA_036391935.1 Burkholderiaceae bacterium
GGTGAGGAAACTCATCGGGGTTTTGTTTTTGTGCGGCACAACGCTGCGCGAAAACGGCACCGGCATAACAAACACGAAATAGGTGAGTTATGCCCATCAAACAAAGCCTGCACAAGGGGCTGGTACCTGTGCACATTTACACGGATGACATAGCGCATGATGCGCTACAGCAGCTGATCAATATATCGAGCCTGCCCATCGTCCATCCGCACGTCGCGGCCATGCCGGACGTCCACTACGGCACCGGAGCCACGGTCGGCAGCGTCATTCCGACGCGCGGCGCCATCATCCCATCCGCGGTCGGCGTCGACATCGGCTGCGGCATGAATGCCGTGCGTACCACGCTGACGGCCAATGACTTGCCCGACAGCCTGGCGAAATTGCGCAGCGCCATCGAGTTGCGCGTGCCGGTCGGCTTCGAGCAGCACGAATGGAACAAGGTGCGCGGTTCCGCCCATGCCCGCGTGGGCCGGCCCTTGAACGACCGGCTCGACCGTATCGTGGCAAAACACAAGGGCATCATGAAGATGCAGCACAAGTTTGCCCAGACCTGGATCTGCCAGCTGGGCACCTTGGGCGGCGGCAATCACTTCATTGAAGTCTGCCTGGACGAAGAACAGCGTGTTTGGATCATGCTGCACTCCGGATCGCGCGGCATCGGCAACGTCATCGGACGCTATTTCATCTCGGCGGCGAAGAAAGACATGATGCGGCACCAGGTGCGCCTGCCCGACCGCGACTTGTCCTACTTCAGCGAAGGCTCGGAATGGTTCGACGACTACGTGGAAGCGGTCGACTGGGCGCAAGACTACGCCATGATCAACCGGCGCGAAATGATGCGCCGCGTGGTCGACGCGATGGCGGAACAACTGCCGCCGTTCAAGCTCGATGGCGAAGCGATCAATTGCCACCACAACTATGTGGCGATTGAAGAGCATGCCAACGAAAAGCTGTACGTCACGCGCAAAGGCGCGATCTCGGCGCGGCAGGGCGAGCTCGGCATCATCCCCGGCAGCATGGGGGCGAAGAGCTACGTCGTGCGCGGCAAGGGCAGCCCTGATTCGTTCTGCTCGTGTTCGCACGGCGCCGGACGGCGCATGAGCCGCAGCGAGGCGAAGCATCGCTTCAATCGCTTCGACCTCGAAGAGCAGACGCGCGGCATCGAATGCCGCAAGGATGGCGGCGTGGTCGATGAAATTCCGGCGGCTTACAAGGATATCGATACGGTGATGGAACACCAGAGCGACCTGGTGGAAGTGGTGCACACGCTGCGCCAGGTCGTCTGCATCAAAGGATGAAGAACCATGAAGATCAAGATAACGCTACCCAGGGCGCCCAAGCCGCGCAACCCGGTCGCGCTGCCCGCGAGGCAGCGCAAGGCCGGCAGCCATGACGGCTATAACCCGCGGCGCTCGGCGCGCCGCATTGCAAAACACGAATTGCGCCTGCAATTGCTCGGGCGAGGAGAGAATGATGATTGAGATGCTGTTTAAACCCGTGCCGAAGTACCGGCCGAAGACATACCAGGCGGGAACCAAGGAGCCATCCGGCCTCGTTCGATTTTCACGCAGGCTGCACGCTCGCCTGAAGCAGGGGAACATGATCTTTCCCATGTTCGGTATCCGCTGATGCCCTGGATCGAAACCCGGCTGGGATACAATCCCGCCGGCGTTCCTCAAGCGGTATCGCGCACGCGATACCAATAGCGGTAGCACTCGGCAAAGCCGAGTGAAGCATACAGCGCTACCGCCGCGCGGTTTCCCGCCACGGCTTGCAGGTAGGCCGATTTTGCCCCCTGACGCTTGGCGCCGCGCAGCAACGCGATGGTCAACGAACGCGCGTGCCCCCGGCGCCGGAATTCGGGCAAGGTTGCAATATCGAACAGCCCGGCGTAGCCGTCATCGATCACGGCCAGCCCCATGGCAAGGTATTCACCCCTTGTTTCGACAGCGCCATAGAGTGCAGGCAAATCCAGACGGCGCAACAGCTCGACATGCTTGCGCTTGCGTTCGGGTGTACCCTGATCGATGCGCGGCAGCAATTGCAGCCATGCGTCCGCTGCGAGCAGCCTACATGCCGCGCTTGGCGTATCGATTGCATCGCATGCATCAAGCACAAGCGTCATGACGATGCTTTCATCCTGGCGCACATAGCCACGCGCGGCAAGCAATGCATCGAGCCCGGCGTCGACCTCGTGCCTGGTCAGGCGGAACGTCGGCGCCAGGCCCTGTTCCAGAAACAGCCGTTCGCAATGCTCGATCTTGTGCACCAGAGGCAGCGTCGACGTATCGAGAACATTGATCGAATTGGCCCGCTTGGGCCCGCCTCCGGCCAAGCGCACAAGCCAACCGTCGTACGCCTCCGTACGCAAGGCGGGCAGGGCGCGAAATGCGCATTCTTCCAAGGTTTTGTGCAAAATCGGCAGGGACATGGCCGCACATGAAGGTAAAACGGAAAGTCTAGCATGCGGGGTAGCACCACCCGCTACTTGTGGCGGCAGACTTTGCTACCGTTCGCACGGCCATTTGCTGCGGCTCTTTTGCGGCGCATGCTGCCGGCGTGAAAAGGAGGAATGTCATGCCGCGCCAACTTCCCGCCGTCCTGACGCTGATACTGATCGCGGCTTTGTGGATACATGGGCCGATCGCCCAATTCGCCGATTATCATCAATTTGCCGACCAGGGCAGTGTTCTCGGCATGCCGCATGCCGCCGACGTGCTGTCGAATGGCGGCTTCGCCCTCGTCGCCGTCTGGGGACTATGGAAATTGCAGCCGCTGTTCTGCGGCAAGGGATGGCAGCCGGGGCGCTATGGCTACGGCTTGTTCCTGGCCGGCCTGCTGCTGACCACCGCCGGCTCCGGCTACTACCACCTCGCGCCCGACAATGCGCGGCTGGTCTGGGACCGCCTGCCGGTCGCGCTTACCTGCGCCGGCTTGCTGGCGGCGACGCGCGCCAAGTACCATCCGCACCCGAGCAGAGAGAGCGAGCTGCGCGATACGCTGCTGCTGGCGTTCGGCGCCATCGCCGGCGTCCTGTGGTGGCGCATCACAGATTTGCGCGGCGCAGGCGACTTGCGCTGGTATCTGCTATTCCAGATACTGCCCATGGTGCTGATCCCGCTATGGCAAGCCATGGCAGACGCGCCGCGTGCAAGACGCCTGGCGATAGCCGCCGCCATCGTCCTGTACGGCGCGGCCAAGCTTGCCGAGCTGTACGACCATCAACTGCAGAATCTGCTGCATGTGATCAGCGGGCACACGCTCAAGCACCTGCTTGCCGCGATCGCGGCAGCCGTCTTGCTGCCGGCTTCCGAACGCAGGACTACTTGAAGTTGTAGCTGCTCAACACCTGTTTGGTCTTGTTCGCCGGTGTGCCGTCGGCACTGAAGGCTTCATAGGTGTATTGCACGTCGCCTTTCACATCGGGGCTGTACCAGTGCACGACATTGAAGGTGCCCGACCCGGTGCTGGCGGCGGAATTGCTCACGCTCCAGCTACCCTTGGCAACGATTTTCAGGGCATTGAATTCACCGGCCGGCGTCTTGACCTTTTCCCAGCCCTTGACCTCGGAATCCATCGTGGTCGTCATGACCTGGGGCGGTGCATTGGCTGCGCTCGGCGGCAGATCGGACTTGAATTGGGAAGTCCACTTCTTGCCCGTTTCGAGCGGCCACTTGTAGTTGATCCGGTCGAACTTTTCGCTACCCGACATCGTGGTGCCATTCAGGTCCGCGCGCACGGTGCTTTCCGATTGCTGCGGCCGGCCGATATCGCCGGTCTTGGAAATCTCGCGCAAATCATAGGAGATGCGCACGAAATCGCCTGAAACCCCGATGACTTGCTTGGAAAAGGTCGAGGTCATGCGGTTCGACCAAGTGTCGAAGTATTGGTATTCCCAATTGTCGCCCTCCTTGAAGACGGGTTTGTCGACCGATTGGGCTCGCGCTGTTTGCACGATCAAGGCTACGCCGAGCGCGCCGGCAATATGGAATATCTTCTTCATTGAGACAATTTGAGAGAAATACGAGCCTGAAGTGTAGCCGCGTCCGCGCATTTCTCGCAAGTTTTCCCGGCTTTGGGCACCGTCGCTATTGCACGCTCCACCAGCCTGGCAACAGCCCACGCACCTGTGGCGCGGCAAAGCGGTCGTCGATCAAGGTCACGGTACCGCGGTCGCTCGTCGTGCGGATGACGCGGCCGGCCGCCTGCACCACCTTTTGCAAGCCGGGATAAAGGTAGGCGTATTCATAGCCGGCGCCGAACATCTGTTGCATGCGCTCCCTGATTTGCTCATTGACCGCATTGAATTGCGGCAGGCCCAGCGTGGCGATGAAGGCGCCGATCAGGCGGTCGCCGGGCAAATCGATGCCTTCGCCGAAAGCCCCGCCCAGGACAGCAAAGCCGATGCCGCAACCGCCAGACGTGAAACGGGCGAGAAAAGCCTGCTTGGCCGCCTCATCCATGTCGCGCGATTGACGCCATATGGGCAAATCGGGATGGTTGGATTCGAGCAGATCGGCCGCACGCTGCAGGTAATCGAAGCTGCTGAAGAAAGCGAGATAATTTCCTGGTGTCCCCTTGTAGTGGCGCGCGATCAGATCGGTGATCGGCGCCAGTGAAGCCTCGCGGTCGCGCCAGCGTGTCGAGATGCGCTTTTCTATCGACACCGCCAATTGCTCTGCACGAAACGGCGAAGCCACGTCTATCCAGGGCGTCGTTTCCGGCAAGCCGAGCATGTCGCCGTAGAATTGCCAAGGGGCGAGCGTGGCGGAGAACAGCACACTGGCATGCGCGGCAGCGAAGCGCGGCTTGAGAAAGGGCGCGGGCACGATGTTGCGCAGGTTGAGCACGGCATCATGCTTGTTCGGCTTTTCCACATCGAACAAGGTATGCTCGCCGAAAGCTTCAGCCAGGCGCCCAAACAAGCCGATGTCGAAATAGAAGCGCTGCAGCTCGGCATGCATGCCGTCGGCGTGCGCGGCGAGATAGTCGGCAATCGCGCCGCTCGCCTGTTCCAGCGCCTCAAGGAACTTGTCGGGGATGGCCGGATAGACCTGGTATTCGGCTTCCTGCTCCTTGACCAGCGCATTCCATTGGCGGTTGACGCGGTCGAGCGCGCTTTTCACTTCGGCGGGCGCCGCGGCGCGCAAGGCCTTCAGGTCGGCTTGATGCAATTCGGCGGAATACATCTTGCGTGCGCGCTCGATCAGGTTGTGCGCCTCATCGACCAGCACCGCCACGCGCCACTGGTGCACCATGCTCATGCCGTGCAGCATGGCGCTGATGTCAAAGTAATAGTTATAATCGCCCACCGTCACGTCGGCCCAGCGCGCCATTTCCTGTCCAAGGTAATAGGGGCAGACCTCATGCCCGAGCGCGACGCGGCGCAACGCCGCCTTGTCGAAGCACGGCTCCTTGAGCATGGCACTGCGCGCCGCCGGCAAACGGTCGTAAAAGCCGCGCGCCAGCGGGCACGAATCGCCGTGGCATGCCTTGTCCGGATGTTCGCAGGCCTTGTCGCGCGCCACGAGTTCCAGCACGCGCAACGGCTTGCCCCCGGCGATCAAGTCGAGCGCATCGAGCGCCAGTTGCCGGCCCGAGGTCTTGGCCGCGAGATAAAAAATCTTGTCGAGCCGTTTCGCCTCCTTCGCCTTGAGCAAGGGGAACAGGGTGCCCACGGTCTTGCCTATGCCGGTGGGCGCCTGCATCATCACGGCGCAGCCGGCCGCTGCCGCCTTGTAAGCAGCCTCGGCCAATTCGCGTTGGCCCGTGCGAAATTCTGCGTAGGGGAAAGCGAGCGAGCGCAACGCGGTATCGAGTTCGGCGCGATGGGCGATTTCCTGCTCGGCCCAGGCCAGGAAGCGCTCGCAGCTTTGCTCGAAGAATTGCTTCAATGCCGCCGCCTCGTGGCGCTCGCACAGCACCGTCTCGGTTTGTTCGCCGATATCGTAGTAAACCAGCGCCACCTCGATCGCATCGAGTTCCAATTTCCGGCACAACAGCCAGCCATAGATTTTCGCTTGCGCCCAATGCAATTGCCGGTGGTTGTCGGGCATGCGTTCCAGGCTGCCGCGATGGGTCTTGATTTCCTCGATCCGGTTTTTCCTGGCATCGAAACCGTCGGCGCGGCCGCGCACGCGCAACGGGCCGTATTCGCCTTCAAGGCTGACTTCGGCCTTGTACCCGGCGCCGCGCCGGCCGCGTACCGTGGCGTGGCCGGCGATGCCTTCCTGGGCGCTCGGTGCCGGCGTGAAACGCAGATCGAGATCGCCGCACTTGGCGGTGAATTCGCACAGCGCGCGCACGGCGACGGTGTAGTTCACGCCTCGCTCTCCCAGGCCACATGGCAGACGGCCAAGGGCATGCCGTGCGATAGCGCGAAGTCGATCAGGCGGATCTGGTTGTCTTGCAGCCTGTCGCCCGGGCCCTTGATCTCCACCATGCGGTAACGTTTCTCTTCGGGCCAGAACTGGATCAGGTCGGGGAAGCCGGTGCGGTTGGCCGCAATGTCTTGCAGGATGCGCTCGAACCAATGTGCCAGATGATCCGCGGGTATGCAGGCCAGGGCGAGTTCGAGCAAGTCTTCGTCAAGCGCCTGCCAATACACGAAGGGCGATTGCAAGCCGGCCTTGTCTGCGAAATTGGCGCGGATGGCGTCGCAGTAGCTGCCGTCTTGGAGTTTCCCCAGGCAAGCGTCGAATTGCACCGCGCGCCGCTTGCGGAAATCGGCGCTGTGCAAATCGGCAGGGCCGCTCTGGAACGGATGGAAGAAGGCGCCGGGCAGGCTGTGGAACACAGCCTCCCAGCACAGCAAGCCGAAGAGCGAATTGATCAAGGCATTCTCGACATAGAACACGCGTGCCTGCGGTTCGGCTTCGGCGAAATGGGCGCGGGCGATCTCTTCCACGTAGTAGTCTTCGGTCGGCACCGGCAAAACGAGGTCGATGCGCCCGGCGGCGCGCAAGCGCCTGGCCGTTTCGCGCGGCAAGGCAAGCTTGCGCGCCAAGCGCGGCAGCATGCGCTCCAACCCTTGCGCTTCCGCTGCGCTTTCAGGCGCCGCTTGCGCCTCGCGCGCCAGTTTCATGGCGGCCGCAAGATGTTCGCTTTTTTCCAGCACCCGGATGCGGCGCAGGCGCGCGCCGGAATACCCGCTCACTTCATAGACGCGCAAGGCTTGCTCATGCGCTCCGAGCTGCTCCAGCCGCTGCGCCAATTGATACAGCAGGCGCGCACGGCGCTCGCCGAGCCAGGGATTGGTTTCGGCAACCGCCATGATATCGCACTCGACCTGAGCCAGGCGCGCCAATTCGCTGTCCGCGTCTTCGTCTTCCTCGCCGGAATGGAACAATTCCCGGCAAGCCTCGATCCGCAGATAGCAATCGATATCTGCTCGTGCGGCAAAGGCGCGCGAGTCGGCGGAAAACTCGATCTTTTCGTAGGCGTAAATACCCAGGTCGGACAGGATGAATTCAGACCAATCCTGGTACAAGTTACCGAAGAACATCAAGCGCAAGCGGTCGCATATGGCCCCGATGCGGATTTCATAGGCGGTGTCGGCCAGATCGGCACACCATTGCGAAAAACGGCGCGGGACGTCCGGCTCTTGCGCCGCCATCGCATACAGATCGCCCTTGCGCGCCGTCCTGGCGGCGCCGAGGCCCAACGCTACGGCAAACTCCTTGCGCGTCAACAAGCCGTAAAGCTGCTCCAGGGTCAGCTCCGGGTCGGCCTCGACCCAGCCGGCATCGACCAAGGGACGCACTGCCGGTGCGATCGCGCCGATTTCCTCGTAGTGCAATTTCGAAGCGCGGAACAATTCCCCCTTGCGCATGACCATACGCACCAACAGGCCGCGAGACGCTTCCGGCAACGCGGCAAACCCCGCTATGAAAGCCGCTTCTTCCGCATCGAGCAAATCGCCATAGCGCAGGCTCACCCACTCGAGAACGAAGCTGAAGTTCTCGAGGTAGTAGAACGGGTGATCGAGGTTGTTATTCATGGCGCAGCATGGTAGTACGTCATTTTACTGTATAAACATACAGTCAGAGCGCGCCACGCTCCCGCGAACAAAAAAGCCGGCCCAAACGGACCGGCCGAGACGGGGTGTAGTTTTTTATAAGCCGAGATCCTTGACGAACTCATTGGTGTAGGGCAAGCCGGCGATGCCGCTGGCCTTGGACCTGGCGCCGAGCGTATCGACATCGGCCCACGTGAAAGTCTCGCCGGCCATATCGTTGGCGCCATTCATGGCGTCAGCTCGATCTGGCCGTGGGGCGCCTTGTAGAAACGATGGAAATCCATGGCGGCCTGGGTCGCCGACTGGCCCATCTGGCACTGCCCGCTATCGGCCGATTTCTGCACAGGTGACCGGCAATGTCAGACTTGCGATCAAAATCAAAATGCCGATCAGCTCGAATCGATCAGCTTTGCGGTGCTCCCACAATCGGCGTGCTGCCGCCAAAGACGCGGCCGCCGACATAAGAAAAATACATCTTTCGCTGACTAAGCGCCAACAGTACGCGATGCGCCCGCAGGAAATCGGCGCCCAATATCATGTCTGGCGGTTCAAACGTGAATTCGTTCGATGGGGCACTAGGCAACCAGTTCATTGAATTTGCCGCCACCCACATTTGCGTCTCCAATTCCAGTTGTTCCCATCGCGCAGACGCGGGCAACCAACCCCACAGATCGGCTATCGCAATCGAGGGATGTTCTATCGTTTCGTCACCAATCGCAAAACGCCGCAGCAATACCTGCATTTGCGGCGCCTGATGATGCACGGTACCGTCGAACCTGGCTTGGAAGACTCCTACCGTCATCGGATATATGCCGATCCGCCTGGCCGCATTCACATCAAGAATCGAATGCGGGCTGCCGCTGTCGATCATCGCCGTCATTTCATGTCCATCGACCTGCACCGTCACTATCTGACGCGGATCGCCGTCGGCCAGGTCGGAAACGGGAATGACCGAAGCATTGTCGTCCCAATAGCCCAGGAACGAATCGTCGCAGTTTTTGGGCGCAAAGAATTTGATCTCATGATTCGCCAACGAAATTTCGACATCACGTTGATATGTGTTGAGTAAGACGTCCGCGCCAACGGCGAAATCGTTCTGGCCGGGCATCTGTGTCACCTCGATTGCCATGCGGTGCCGGCCATATCTGCCCAGCCGGAGGCCGTTGACGTAGGCCGAATAAGCCTGCAATTCCTTACCACTTGGATCCGTTTCTGTTTGCGCCATATGGTGCAGGTTCAAGCGCATCCGCTCCGCCTGCTGCATGCCCAGCTTGGTGAATTTTGACCCGGTATCGACAACCATCGGGAAATTGCTGCCTCCCACCTCGCCGTTCACGACGGGCAGGCCATCCTTCATCGATACCTGCAGCTTGTCGACACGGATATAAGTGCATTGCGCTCCTTCGGGAATTGCGCGCGCCTGGATCTCTACCTGGGCCGGGCGGGTATCGTCGCCGGTGGCAGTCTGCGCCGATGCCATGGCGCTGATCCCCAGAAACGCGACCAACGTCACGGATTGTGCGAGTTTTCCATTCGAGTGCCTCATTTCTTCCTCCAAGTTGCACAGTTGATGCCGAGGGTGGGAGAATCCTCGAAAAAACATTTTGCGTACCATATTAGAGAACGCGGCGCACGCAATCAAATGAAAACTTTTTCACATCCGGCGATCTACGCTACGTGTGCTCGGCTGCCGATGCGATGTTTGAGGAACAGCTATCCGCTTCATAGCAATGGGCATGGCACGCGGCCGCAAGTCATGGAGGCGGACACTGCCGTTCTTGATACCACCTGAGAAGGTGCCGCAAAAATCAATATGCATGGATCGCGATGAAAGGCGCCCCACTCAGGCTTTGCGCTCGACTTGCCGGTCTGAGGTTGCGACGCTGGCCGACTCATCCTTGAGCGCCACACCCGATACGCCGCGCCGGCGCGCCTCGCTCATGAGATACATCAACCGATGCGCCGCCGTCGCATGGTCCAGTCCCTCGCTACGCACGTTGGATATGCAATTGCGCGCGGCATCGCTCAAGCCGATACGCGGCGCATAGGTGAAGTAGATTCCGAGGCTGTCCGGAGAACTCAGGCCAGGGCGTTCCCCGATCAGCATGGCGATCATGCGGGCGCCAAGCAGTTCGGCGATCTCGTCGCCTGCCGCGACACGGCCCTGCTGCAACAGGCAGATCGGTGCGAGCGACCAGCCGGTTTGTGCCACCTGGGGCTGCAAGTGCGCAAGCAAGGGCATGGTCTGGCGCTGCACGGCCAATGCCGACAAGCCGTCGGCCACAACGATAACGAAATCGGGTTTGCTGTTCGCGCATGCGCGCAAGGCCGCGACGGAAGCATCGTCAAGCCGCCGCCCCAGATCGGGCCGCTGCAGATATTGTTCGCGCGACTCCGCCCGGCTGGCCAGCATGATGCTGCCCCATCCGCGCTCGCGCAGTTCCGCTGCAAGCGCGTCACGCTCGAACGGCAAATGCACGGCATCGCGCGCACGCGCATGTGCCGCCTGGAAAGCGAGCTGCGGCGCGGTCGGCATGCTGATGCCGGCTCGGCCCAGGCCGATGCGCGCCCCGGTCAGGCTGCGCAGCTTGTTCCACAGTTCGCCGTCCGGTTGCGCTTCCAATTCGTCAGCCATGGACTTACTCCAACTGCGCCGCGGCCAGCCGCAAGGCGCTCGGCATAGCATCCAGTACCTGCAAGCGGCCATCGCACTCGGCAAACAGCCCCATGCGCAGCAGCCAGTCCTCGAACTCCGGTGCCGGCCGCAAGTCCAGCACGCGGCGCGCGTAGAGCGCATCGTGGAACGAGGTCGACTGGTAATTGAGCATGATGTCGTCCGCGCCCGGTACGCCCATGATGAAATTGACGCCGGCCGTACCGAGGAGCGTCAGCAGCACGTCCATGTCGTCCTGGTCGGCTTCGGCATGATTGGTGTAGCAGATGTCACAACCCATGGGCAGGCCGAGCAGCTTGCCGCAAAAGTGGTCCTCCAGGCCGGCGCGCACGATCTGCTTGCCGTTGTAGAGGTATTCCGGCCCGATGAAGCCGACCACGGTGTTGACCAGCAGTGGTTTGTAGCGCCGCGCCACCGCATAGGCACGCGCCTCGCAAGTCTGCTGGTCCACGCCGTGATGCGCATTGGCCGAGAGTGCGCTGCCCTGGCCGGTCTCGAAATACATCGCATTGTTGCCTACCGTACCGCGTGCGAGCGACCGCGCCGCCGCATGCGCCTCGTCGAGCAGGGCGAGCGAAATACCGAAACCGCGGTTGGCGCGCTCGGTGCCGGCGATCGACTGGAACACCAGGTCGACCGGCGCGCCGCGCGCCATCAACTCGAGCGTGGTCGTCACATGGGTCAGCACACACGATTGCGTGGGAATGCCGAAGCGCCGTATCGCTTCATCGAGCATGTCGAGCAGCCGGCGGATGGCGGCGGCGCTATCGGTCGCGGGATTGACGCCGATCACGGCGTCGCCGCTGCCGAGGCACAAGCCGTCGAGCAGGCTGGCAGCGATTCCGGCCGCATCGTCGGTCGGATGGTTCGGCTGCAGCCGCGTGGCGAGCCGGCCGCGCAAGCCCAGCGTATTGCGAAAGCGCGAGACCACGCGCATTTTTTGCGCCGCCAGCACCAGATCCTGCACGCGCATCAGCTTCGATACGGCCGCCGCCATCTCGGGCGTCAGGCCCGGCGCCAGCGCCGCCAGCGCGGCTTCGTCGGCGGCATCGGCCAGCAGCCATTCGCGCAGGCCGCCCACGGTCAAGTGGGACACCGGCGCGAAAGCCTGCGCGTCATGGCTGTCGACGATCAGCCGCGTGACTTCGTCGTCCTCATAGGGAATCACCGCTTCCTGCAGGAAGTGCTTCAGCGGCAGGTCGGCCAGGCAGCATTGCGCCGCGACGCGCTCCGTGTCGTCCTGCGCGGCGACGCCGGCCAGAAAATCGCCCGAACGCGCCGGGCTGGCCTTGGCCAGCAGGTCGCGCAGGCTGTCGAAGCGGTAGGTCATGCCACCGAGCATTTGGCTGAATTGAGGCATGCGGCCAGCCTAGCACATCTGCCTGACAGCCTTATGACCATGCCACGGCATGGAAAATAAACGGCGTGCCCGCTGATGCAGGTCACGCCGTAAAGGGTGCCGCTGGCGCGGCGCTTCGGAAGCTACTCGCTGATCAGCTCAGCGTCCAGCTGTATTCGAACTTGGCCCAGGCCTCTTCCGCCTTGCCATCCTTGGTCATGGGCTTGAATTTGCACGATGCCAGCTTCATGGTGGCCTTGTCGAGGTTCTTGTAGCCGCTGCTCTTTTCCACCTTGGAATCCATCACCTTGCCATCCGTGCCGATCTGCAGCGCCAGCACGACCGTGCCTTGTTCTTCATTGACCAGCGAAGCACGCGGGTATTCCGGCTTGTCGCAGGGGAACTTGGTGTCGATCGTGGCGCTTTCGGCGAAGGCGACGTTGGCGGCGAAAGCAAAGGGGAGTGCGGCGAGAAGAGCGGTGCGAGAGATCAGTTTGGCCATGACATTCACGATTAAAAGGGTTCGAAGGAATTCTTTTGCCGTGGGCCGGAGCGCTTTGGCTGAATTGCCACACAGCAACATAAGTTCATTTTCTCTCCGAAGTTGGCTTGCGGCAACTATTTCCACGAATTTGTGGCCTTATTTGACAATCTTTAACGTTTGGAGCGCCATTCCCTTATCGTTTAATTCAGAGAATCGATGCTATTTCACGACATGGATAGCAGCCCAGCGCATGCGCTATACTCGCCCGGTGCGACGCTACGGGCGGCAATCCTCAACAAAACCG
>DASVYZ010000130.1:0-4462 GCA_036391935.1 Burkholderiaceae bacterium
CAACGAGTTCGATCCGCTGTTCGAAGACATCTACGACTACTGCGACATGATGCAGCTGGACGTCGACACGCTGATCCATGAAATCGGCGCGGGCCAGATGGAAATCAACTTCCTGCACGGCGAACCGCTGGCCCTGGCAGACAAGGTGTTTTTCTTCAAGCGCACCCTGCGCGAAGCGGCATTGAAGCACGATATGTACGCCACCTTCATGGCCAAGCCGATGACGGGCGAACCGGGTTCGGCCATGCATATCCACCAGAGCGTGGTCGATGCCAAGACCGGGCAAAACATTTTCAGCAACCCGGACGGCACGGCATCGCCCGCCTTCAGCCAATACATCGGCGGCTTGCAGCAGTACATGCCGACCGCGATGGCCATCGTCGCGCCTTACGTGAATTCCTACCGCCGCATCGTGCGCCATACGGCCGCGCCGATCAATGTGCAGTGGGGCAAGGACAACCGCACGGTCGGCTTCCGCGTGCCCGAATCGGGGCCGCAAGACCGGCGCGTGGAAAACCGCGTGGTCGGCGCCGACGCCAATCCCTACCTGGCCCTGGCCGTGACGCTGGCTTGCGGCTACCTCGGCATGACGGAGCATCTGGAACCGTCGCCGATGACGACCGAGAGCGCCTATGACGTCGACTACGAATTGCCGCAGAGCCTGTCCGAAGCGCTGACGCTGCTGCGCAAGGACCGGCGGCTGCGCATGGTGCTGGGCGACCGTTTCATCGACGTGTATTCGGCGATCAAGTACCTTGAGCACCAGGAATTCATGACCGTCATCAGTCCGTGGGAACGCGAGCACCTGCTGCTGCACGTCTGATCCGCAATCTACATTCTGTTTTGGGCGCAACCGCCGAAGGCGGTCGCGCCCGCGAGCGAGGAAACATCATGCAAAATCATCCAATTGCACCGGCGGCGATCGTTGCTCCGGCCGCCGGCCGGCAACATGGCGCCTATGACACGCGCGCCATCCAGGAACTTGACAGTGCGCATTACCTGCATCCGTTCACCGATTTCAAAGGCTTGAATGCGAAGGGGGCGCGCGTCATCGTCAAGGGGGAGGGCGTCTATATCTGGGATTCGGAAGGCGAACGCCTGATCGACGGCATGTCGGGCCTGTGGTGCGTCAACACCGGCTACGGCCGTACCAGCATTGCCGATGCCGTATACAAGCAAATGCAGGAACTGCCGTTCTACAACAGCTTCTTCCAGACTACCAATCCACCCGCGGCCAAGCTTGCGGCAGCCTTGGTGGAGATCGCACCGGAGCATGTCAACCACGTGTTCTTTACCTGTTCCGGCTCGGAAGGCAACGACACCGTGGTGCGCATGGTGCGCCGCTACTGGGATTTGATGGGCCGGCCGGAGCGTCACGTCATCATCGGCCGCATCAACGCCTATCACGGCAGCACCATGGCCGGCGCTTCGCTGGGCGGCATGAGCTATATGCACGAGCAGGGCGGCTTGCCGATTCCGGGCATCGTGCATATCGAACAGCCTTATTACCTCGAGCACGGCAAGGGCATGACGCCCGATGAATTCGGCCTCGAGGCGGCGTCCTGGCTGGAAGACAAGATCCTCGAAGTCGGTCCGGAAAAAGTCGGCGCTTTCATCGGCGAGCCGGTGCAGGGCGCCGGCGGCGTGATCATCCCGCCGGCGACTTACTGGCCCGAGATTCAACGCATCTGCGACAAGTACGGCGTCCTGCTGGTTGCCGACGAAGTGATTTGCGGTTTCGGCCGCCTTGGCCATTGGTTCGGTTCGGATTATTTCCGCATCAAGCCCGACTTGATGACCTTCGCCAAGGGGGTGACCTCGGGTTACATCCCCTTGGGAGGGGTGCTGGTGGGAGACCGTGTGGCCGACGTGCTGATCGAAAAAGGCGGCGATTTCAATCACGGCTTCACCTATTCGGGCCATCCTGTCGCCTGTGCTGCAGCGTTGGAAAACCTGCGCATCATCAAGAGCGAAAAGCTGGTCGACAAGGTGCGGGAGGACACCGGCCCCTATCTGAAGCAGCAGTTCGAAAAGCTGGCCGAGCATCCGCTGGTCGGCATGGCCGAGACTTGCGGTTTCACCGCCGGCCTGGTGCTGGTCAAGAAAAAGGCCGCGGTAGTGCATGATTGCGAATTCTTTCCCGAAGAGCTCGATGTCGGCATGGTGTGCCGTGGCCATATGTTCGGCAACGGCATGATCATGCGTGCCGTGGGCAAGCGCATGATCATCGCACCGCCTTTGGTGATGACGCGCGTGCAAATCGATGAGATGATTGCGCTGATCAAAACCTGTCTCGATGCCACGCTGAAAGATTTGCAGGCACGCGGCGCCATTTAAGGGAACCAGGAACGACGATGCCGAACATCAAGAGAATCGCAACACTGTTCGGCATCCTCGCCTGCGTCTTTCTGCTCGGGTCCTGCGGCAAGAGCGCTCAGGAAAAAGCGGAAGAGGAAAACGTCCTCAACATCTACAACTGGTCCGATTATATCGGCGAAAGCACGATCGCCGACTTCGAAAAGGAAACCGGCATCAAGGTACGTTACGACACCTTCGATGCCAATGAGACGCTGCACGCCAAGCTGCTGGCGCGTCATACGGGCTATGACATCGTGGTGCCTTCGTCGCATTGGGCCAAGATGCAGCTCGAGGGCGGTTTGTTCCGTCCGCTCGACAAGAGCAAGATTGCAAACTGGAAGAACCTCGACCCCGGCGTGATGAAGAATCTGGCCACGCTCGATCCGGGTAACACTTATCTCGCGCCCTGGCTCTGGGGCATCACCACGCTCGGCATCAACGTGGACAAGGTCAAGGCGGCGCTGGGCGACCTGCCCATGCCCGACGATGCCTGGGATTTGCTGTTCAAGCCGCAGTATGCGAGCAGGCTGAAATCCTGCGGCGTGTCGGTACTGGATTCGGGCGACGAATTGTTTCCCGCCGCTTTGCGCTATCTCGGCCATCCGCCGTTTTCCAGGAATCCGGCGGATTATCAGGATGCGGCCCGGCTGTTGAACGCGGCGCGGCCATCGATTACCTTGTTTTCTTCTTCCGGCTATATCAATGACCTGGCTCAAGGGTCCCTGTGCCTGGCGGTAGGCTTCAACGGCGACATCGGCATCGCCGCGCAACGCGCCAAGGAAGCCAACAACGGCCAGCATGTCCAGATCCTGCTGCCCAAGAGCGGCGCTGTGCTGTTCTTCGATACGATGGCGATCCCGGCCGATGCCGAGCACGTCGAGAATGCCTATAAATGGATCAATTACGTTTACCGGCCCGAGGTTCAGGCCGGGATCGTCAATAAAGTGTTCTACGATAATCCGGTGCGCGCGGCCGATTCCTTGATCAGGCCCGATGTCAGGAGCAACAAGGCGGTGTTCCTGGAGGGCGACGTGCTCTCGCGCATGGTGCCGCCCGATTCGGTCGGCAACGATATCCGCCGCTTGCGCACGCGGCTTTTCACCACATTCAAGACAGGGCTGTAGACCAACATGGCTGAAGAGCGCACTCATTTGGACAATTATTTGCATATTGAGCGTCTGTCCAAGCATTTCGGCACGGTTGCGGCGGTCGATGAAGTCAGCGTCGAGATTGCCAAGGGCGAAATATTCGCCTTGCTGGGGTCTTCGGGCTGCGGAAAGTCCACGCTGTTGCGCATGCTGGCCGGATTCGAGACGCCGACCTCCGGCGGCATCAGGTTGGGCGGTGCCGAAATCTCCGGCATGCCGCCCTATGAACGGCCGATCAACATGATGTTCCAGTCCTATGCGCTGTTTCCGCATATGACGGTGTGGGAAAACGTGGCCTTCGGCCTGAAGCGCCAGGGGCAGGCCAGGCAAAAGATTGCCGGGCAGGTCGAGAAGATGCTCGCGCTCGTGCAATTGACGTCTTATGCCAAGCGCAAGCCGCACCAGCTCTCCGGCGGCCAGCAGCAGCGCGTGGCGCTGGCGCGCAGCCTGGCGCTCGAACCGCAATTGCTGCTGCTCGATGAACCATTGGGCGCATTGGACCGCAAGCTGCGCGAGCAGACCCAGTTCGAATTGAAGAACATCATCCGCCAGGTCGGCGTGACTTGCGTCATGGTGACGCATGACCAGGAGGAAGCGATGACCATGGCCGATCGCATCGCCATCATGAGCGCGGGCCGCTTCAGGCAAGTCGGCACACCGCAAGAGATCTACGAAACGCCGAATTGCCGCTTCGTTGCCGATTTTATCGGCAACGTCAATCTGTTCGAAGGCGTGCTGGCCGAGGATGAGCCCGGCCATTGCGTGATCGAAACGGCGCAGGGCAAGCTCTACGTCGGCCATGGCATCAGCGGCGCGCTGGGCATGAAGCTGGCCGTGGCGTTGCGCCCGGAAAATATCGCCTTGCAGCTCGATGCGCCGCCCGATACGGCATTCAACTGCATGCGCGGCACGGTGGAAGAGAGCGCCTACTTCGGCTCTTCCACGCGCTATCGCGT
>DASVYZ010000131.1:0-4238 GCA_036391935.1 Burkholderiaceae bacterium
GCATGGCCGCCGCCTTCATCAAGACCGACATGCGCGGGACGCTGGCCGAAGCGGCCAAGAACCGTGAGCCGGGCGCGGTGCAAGCCGCCATCGCGCAATCGGTGGAAAAGGCAAACAGCGCGATCTACAACCTATCGCGCACCAATGCCCAGTATTCCGGGATGGGCACCACGCTCGTGGTCGGCGTGTTTTGCGCCGACGTGCTGGTGCTGGGCCATATCGGCGATTCGCGCTGCTATCTTTCGCGAGGCGGCAAGCTCATTCAATTGACCAAGGACCACTCGGTCTACCAGGAACAACTGGACGAGGGCCTGCTTGACGAAAACCACGTCATGCCCGTATTGGGGCAGAACTTCGTCACGCGTGCGCTCGGGCCCTTTGAACAAGTTCAGGCCGATTTCCAGCAGCCTGCGCTGGCCGTGGGCGACATCTATCTGATGTGCTCGGACGGGCTGTCCGACATGGTCGACGACGAGGGTATCGCTGCCATCCTGGCCGGCCCAGAGGGTTTGCAGCAAAAGGCCGACAAGCTCATCGTTGCGGCCAATGACGGCGGCGGGCGCGACAATGTATCGGTCGTGCTGGCCCAAGTCATGGAAGAGCCGAAAGCCGGCTTGTTCGGCACCGCTGCGCGCGCATTGTTCGGCCGGCGCTGAACGGGTTTTTTTCATCCCGCTATAATCGGGCATTCCCCCTTTTTACTTTTGATTGGAGATCGATCATGAACTCCGTGATCCTGTCTGCGCTCGAGATTTTTCCGCGCCAGTTGGAACAGATGTTTGCCATGATTCCCGCCGAACACCTTCACTGGAAGCCCGAATCCTGGGACGGCGTGCCGAGCGAGATGTTGAATCCCATCGAGCAGATTTGCCACGTGCGCGACATCGAGGTGCTGGGCTACCAGGTGCGCTTCAAGCGCATGCTGGAAGAAGACAACCCGCTGCTGGCATCGATAGAAAGCTATGGGCTGGTCGAGAGCGGCGACTATGCGAAGCAGGACCCGGCCGCGGTATTTGCCGAGATCCGCAAGGCACGCTCGCAAACGGTGGAACTGCTGCGCACGGTCGGTGACGCGCAGTTGTGTCGCAAAGGCAGCTTCGAAGGCTACGGCCCGGTTACGCTGAAGAGCCTGATCTACTACCTGTGCAGCCACGACCAGCAACACCTGGCCGGGCTGCAATGGCTGCTCGGAAAAATCGATTCGGCCGCATTACCGCAGTGAGGGCGATGACCGCATGAGCGTCGCTTTCCTCAAGGGGCTGGGCATGGGGGCCGGCCTGATCATGGCCATCGGCGCGCAAAACGCCTTCGTGTTGCGCCAGGGGCTGCTCAAGCGCTACGTGTTCATTTGTGCACTGATCTGCAGCCTGTGCGACATGGTTTTGATCTCGGCCGGTGTTGCCGGCATGGGCAGCTTGATCGTGGCGCATCCCGCACTGCTGGCCGTGGCCAAGTGGGGCGGGGCCTTGTTCCTGGCGTATTACGGTGTGCGCTCCGCCCTCGCCGCGTTCAAGGCCGGTACCCTGGCGGCGGCACCGCAGGGAGCGACCGGCTACGCTGCGGCAATCGCCATGGCCTTCAGCTTCAGCCTGCTCAATCCGCATGTCTATCTCGATACCGTCGTGCTGCTCGGGGCGGTCGGCGGGCAACAGCCGGATGGCGGACGCATCGAATTCGCGCTCGGTGCGATGAGCGCTTCGGTGTTGTGGTTTTTTGGATTGGCTTACGGCGCGCGGTTGCTGGCGCCTTTGTTTGCACGCCCTGTGGCTTGGCGCATTCTTGATGGTTTGATTGCTGTCGTGATGTGGTCGCTTGCGGCGTCTTTGCTGGGGTAGCCGGGTCGGTATATTCTTGCGCCGGATAAGGCATTCAGCTCATCCGATATGCGGCACGACCAATAAAATTTTTCGAAAGCCGCCCTCGGCTTTCCTCATCTATTTACCTGAATGGAAGACGTTTATGTCTCACTCGGTGTATTTCGAAATCTACCCCCTTGACTCTGGCGAATTGCTACCATCGTTCGCAAGTCCCGGATCGTTTTTCGTGTTCCGAGGAAGCCGTGAACCACGCCTGACAATCGAAGACGATCGTGAGGCAATGTTCACCATCCTGAGCCAGTGTGCCGAATGCATTCCTGTCGCCGGTCTGGATATGTTCGATCTGAATCAATTCGACGAGAAAGTGGAAGACGATCAGATGGGCGAACTTTCGATGCGTCGTGTGGGGGCGGACGTGATGGATCAGGCGATTCGCGGGATTCAGGAGTTGCTGCAGGTCGCCCGCTCAAGCCCCGATAGGCTCATCTTTGATCACTGGCGGGATCGCACCTTGCGCAGGCAGTTCGAGATGAGCATCGCCAAAGCGGCAGAAAGTACCGGTGAAGTTTCGGATGTCGCTTGCATCAGCAACATGCATGGGGAATGCTTTGAAAGCCTCTTTTGGGCGCTTAAGGTCGTCAGTAATATATGCAAGGAGGCCAAGCAAGCAGGCCAAACGCTTTTCTGTGTGTGGTATTGCTGTTGATTTTGCCATGTGTTTCGGACTTTAGCTGATACGAGCCAAATGCCGCTGCACCGACATCAGTGCCCCGAGCAAACCCAGGCCTGAACTGACCGCGAGCAAGATCGCCGAAGCGGGCAGGCTCAAGGGGGCCAGGCGGAATTCCGAGGCATACAGTCGCGCGAATTCGGCGATGGCGCCGTTCAAGGGTTGCAAGGCCAGCGCCACCACGCCGAGCGCCACCGCGCCGGCGCACAAGCCGAGCAACGCGCCGCTGTAGTAGAACGGACGGCAGATAAAGCTGTTGGTGGCGCCGACCAGGCGCGAGACTTCGATTTCGTCGCGCTGCGTCAGCACTTGCAGCCGTATGGTGTTGAACACCACGGCCACCACGACCACGCCGAGCGTAAGAGCCAGGAACAGCAAGCCCAATTGCAGGATGTGCAGCAGGGCCGCCAGGCGCTTGACCCAGGTCGAATCGACTTGCACGCTGTCGACGTCGGGCAGGGCCTTCAGTTGTGCTGCAATCGCATCGACGCGCTCGGCGTCCTTGGCGTCGCGGAAGCCCGATAGCTTGAGCACGTAACTGTCAGGCAGCGGGTTCGAGCCCAGCGTGGCGATCACGTCGGTCAAGCCGCTCTTGTCGTTCAAGGCGGCCAGCGCTTTTTCTCGCGGCACGAATTCGAGCCGGTCGAGGTTTTTCGCATCGCCCACGGCCTTGCGGATCGCGTCGGCGGCGGCGACTGCCTTGTCGCGCGGCAGCTCCATCGTCATGAAGACGCTGATCTCCGGTTCGACGGCCAATTGCTCCGACATCGGGCGCACGTTTTCCAGCAGCGTCAGGCCGGCGAAGGGCAGCGCCAGCGCAATCGCGACCACGATCACGTTCAGCAGAAAACCGCTCCTCGGCTTGAAGATGTGGCGCAGGGCGCGGCCCAGCGCAAAGGCATGGTGGCGAATCCAGGTGATCATGCGTTCGCCCCGGCATCGGCCAGCCGGCCTTCCTGCAGCTTGATGACACGCTTGGCCTTGGCCAGCACGCTTTCGTCATGGGTGGAAATCAGGCAAGTGACGCCGACCCCATGGAAAGCCTTGATGGCATCGAGCACCTTGTCGGCGTTGCCGCGATCGAGGTTGGCCGTCGGTTCGTCGGCCAGGATGATTTGCGGGCGGTTGACGATGGCGCGCGCGATGGTGGCGCGCTGCTGCTCGCCGCCTGACAGGCTCATCGGTTCGGATTTGGCGTTGGCCAGCAGGCCGACTTTTTCCAGTGCGGCGCGCGCGCGCTTTTCCGCTTCGCCGCGCGTGGCGCCCGTCACGAGCAGCGGCAGCATCACATTGGAGAGCACGTCGCGGTCCAGCAACAGGCGGTTTTGCTGCATGATCAAGCCGAGATTGCGCCGCAGGTAGGGCAGGCCGGAGGATGGCATCTTGCCGACGTCCTGGCCGTTGACGAGTACCCGGCCGAAGCTCGGGCGCTCGATGGCGGCGATCATTTTGAACAGGGTCGATTTGCCGGCGCCGGAAGGGCCGGCCAGGAAGATCAGCTCGCCTTTTGCGATCGACAGGCTGACGTCCAGGAGGGCGGCATGCTGGCCATATCGTTTGGTAAGCGAGTGAAATTCGATCATTTATTGAAGCAAGGCGTCTACAAACTCGACCGCATTAAACGGCTGCAAATCCTCGATCTGCTCGCCGACCCCGATGAAATATACCGGCAGCGGGCGGGTCTTGGCAAT
>DASVYZ010000132.1:0-1770 GCA_036391935.1 Burkholderiaceae bacterium
ACGTTGTTGCAGCTCCTTGCCGTAGCACCGCTACGACGCGTCGCTGCGCCTAGTATTCGGGCCTTTCCTGGAGCTGCGCGCCCCCTGCCGGAGTTCATAACAGGCTCAGGCCTGCCAAACTCCATAGCCTGCTTCGCGCAAACCGATGGCCAATTCGACTTCCATATCGCGCGCGCCCTGGTAAGGCATGGGGTTGTAGACCGCATAAAGCTGCGGCAAGAGCCGCAAGCCGTATTGCTGCACGTAACGGTTGGATTGGATGCCCGCCTTATGCTTGTCGAAACGCACGTCGGGATTCAAGCCCGTCATGCCGACGTAGACACAGGGCTTGCCGGGCACATAGCCGGGATTGGCCTCGCGAAACTTCTTTTCATACCAGACGTCGCCGGACAATTCGATGACGTAGACGTGATGGTGATAGCGCCTTCCCATCGGCCGATCATAGCACGCATAAAAAAGGGCGGGGATCGCTCCCCGCCCCTCAAGGCTAACCACTACAGTCAACCGTGCTTGACCACTTCAGCAACGACAGCGGCCGGCGCTTCGGCGTAATGGTCGAACTGCATCGAGTATTGTGCACGGCCCGAAGTCAGCGCACGCAATTGCCCGATATAGCCGAACATCTCCTTCAGCGGCACGTGCGCGTCGATGACGGCGCTGTTGCCGCGCTGGTCTTGCCCGCGCACCAGGCCGCGGCGGCGGTTCAAGTCGCCGATGACGTCGCCGACGTGATCCAGAGGCGTCACGACTTCGACCGCCATCACGGGCTCAAGCAGCACCGGCCTGGCCTTGACCGCCGCTTCCCGGAAAGCCGCCGCCGCTGCCAGTTCGAACGCCAGGCTCGACGAATCGCGCTCGTGGTGGCTGCCGTCGACCAGCACGGCCTTGAAATCGACCGTGTCGTGGCCGGCGAGCTCCCCGGTTTGCGCCGCGCGCCGTATGCCGTTTTCGACGGCAGGGATGAATTCGCGCGGAATCGCCCCGCCCGCGATCAGGCTTTCGAATTGCACGCCGGCGCCGCGTTCCAGCGGTTCGAGCGACAGCGTCAATTCGGCGAACTGGCCCGGACCGCCGCTTTGCTTCTTGTGCACATAATGCACCTCGGCGGATGCGGCGATCGTTTCGCGGTAAGCCACCTGCGGCTTGCCGCTATGCACTTCCAGGCCGAAATCGTCGCGCAATTTCTCCAGCGCGATTTCCAGCTGCAACTCGCCCATGCCGGACAAGATCGTCTGGCCCGATTCCGCATCCTGCGTCACGCGCAGACTCGGATCTTCACGCGCCATCGACAGCAAGGCCTTGCTCAAGTCTTGCTGCTCGCCGTGGGTCTTGGGCTCGACGGCGATCGAAATCACCGGTTCCGGCACCGCGATCTGTTCCAGCACCACGGGATGCGCCGGGTCGCTCAAGGTATGGCCGGTCGATGTTTCCTTCATGCCGGCCAGCGCCACGATATCGCCCGCCTGGGCCGATTCACGCTCGTCTGCCTTGTCGGCATGCATCTCGTAGACGCGCGACACGCGCTCCTTCCTGCCCGTCGCGGTGTTCAAGACCTGGTCGCCGGCATGCAGGCTGCCCTGGTAGACGCGCACATAGGTCAGCGAGCCATGCTTGCCCTCCACCACCTTGAACGCCAGCGCCTGCAAGGGCGCAACGGCATCCTCGCTCGCCGGCGCGGGCAGGTAAGCCACCACCGCATCGAGCAAAGGCTGCACGCCCTTGTACTTGAAGGCGGAACCGGCCAGCACCGCCACCGCCCGGCCGCTCACC
>DASVYZ010000133.1:0-6035 GCA_036391935.1 Burkholderiaceae bacterium
ATCCTTTCCATGTCATCAAGGCGTCATTTTAACGTCTAATGCACAAAAGCAATTCGCCAAAAGTATGAAATATTGTTACAAGGTTAAAGTATTTGATTGACTTTTGATACACAATTCCGGCCGTTTTCCTTGGACTTGTAGAGCCCTGCGTCTGCCAGCGCGAGCAGGGCTGCGGCATCCATGTCCGCGCGCAAGACTGCCACCCCCAATGAAGCCGTAATGTGCGGCAGCGGCTTACGCATGTCGGCGAACACGGCGGCTTCGCGCATGCGGTCGCACAGGCGCTGCGCCACCAGCATGGCGGCATCGAGATTGCTGCCGGGCAGGATCACGGTCATTTCCTCGCCGCCATAGCGCGCCGCGAAATCGCTCGGGCGCAGGGCGCTTTTCAGCACGCGCGCTGCGGTTTTCAAGGCTTCATCGCCAGCTTGATGGCCGTGGCAGTCGTTGAATTGCTTGAAGTGATCGAGGTCGATCATGATCAGCGCCAGATCGAGGCCGCTGCCATGCGCATCTGCGACCAGTGTGGGCAGCGTATCGTCGAGCCAGGCGCGATTGTGCAAACCGGTCAAGCCGTCGTGAATCGAGAGCTGCCGATAGAATTCGCCGACCTTGTGCCGGCGCCGCAATTGCGCATTGGCCGCGCGCACGCGGAACGACAGCAGGCGCAGCAGATTGCGCGCCACGCCGTTCGATTCTTCGATGATCTTCCACAGCCGGTCGGCATCGATAAGCAGCAGCTCGGTTTCCTGCACGGCCGAGATGGTCGAGACGACCGCGTCTTCGTCGAGCACCGAAAGTTCGCCCACGCATTCGCCGGGCAGCACCCGCGTGGCCGGGCCGTCGAGTGCCGGTCCGTGCAGCGCGACCGGTTCGACGCTGAGCGAACCGCGCAACACTACGTAGAGCTGGCCGCCGCGGTTGTTCGCTTCGCTTATCGTCTCGCCTGCGGCCAGACGCACCACCGGGCAATCGGCGATCAGGCTTGCGGCATTGCCGACATCGCGGAACAGGTGCAGCAGCGAGATGTCATAGCCGCACTCGGCGAAGCTGGCGAGGCGTTCCATCGCCGTGCTCAGTTCGAGGCGGTGACCAGGGTGAAGTGTTCCACGCTGGGCGGGGAAGCGAAGAAGGGACCGACGTGGCCGCGCCAATCGGTGAAGGCCGGCGAGCCGCGGAAATCGACGGTATGGTTTTCCAGCGTCTGCCACTGGATCATCAGCACGTATCGCTCGGGCGTTTCGATGCACTTCTGCACCTGGTGCGAGATATAGCCCTTGGCCTTGGCTATCACCTCGTTCAAGCCGCGCGTGATGGCGGCGTCGAATTCGGCTTGCTTGCCCGGTTGGATGCGGATGTCGGCGATTTCCAGGATCATTGTTTTACCTTAGTAGGAGATGCGGTAGCGGTAGCCCTTGAAATTGAGTACGGCTCCCTTGGGGGTCAATTTTTCCAGCACGAGGTCGGGTGCGATGTTCTCACCCTCATGCAGCAATTTCTTGTTGATCAGTGCGGAACGGTCGGCCGGATTCCTGGCATAGATGTAGCCGTTGATCGTGACAGGCGGCAGTTCGCGCTGGATGGCGGCCGGCAAGTCTTGCACGGTGCCGGCCTCTTCTTCCGGCGCAGGTGCTGTGCTCGCTGCACCTGGTGCTGTAGCGGACGCGGAAGACCCGGCTTCGTCGGCCTTGGGCTTCTCGGCCACGGCTGACGGCGGCGGCGCCGGACGGGCCGGCTTTTCCACTGCCGGCGGTGCCTGATGCACGGGTGTTGCAGGCGCCGGCGCCTGCGGCAATGGGGCTGGCTGTGGCGGCTGTGGTGCTGATGCAGGCTCGCTCGCCGCGACAGGGGGGCTTTGTGCCGGCGCCGGCGCTACTGCGCCAGGCGCAGTGGCCGCAGTGCTCCAGGGATGCGACCACAGCATGTAGGCCAGCATGATCAGGAGCAGCAAGCCGCTGATGATCCAGGGCAGGAACTTGTGCAGGAAAGATTTCTCTTCGGTCACCTTGCCCGTGCCGGGCGTGGCGGCATGGATGGACGGCACGCCGCCGACCCGGCGTTCGGCTTCGGCTTTCTTGAGGGCGTCGAGTATGTACGACATGGCGCTAGTTCACATTCGCATTCGTTGCAGTGGCGCCGGAGAGGCGCGGTTCGCTGCCGTCGGTGGCGCGCGAGAGCAGCATCACGGTCTTGGGGCCGGCCACGCCGTCCGGGCTCAAGCCCTGCGCCGCCTGGAAGCTGCGCACCCGCTGCATCAGGGCGGCATCGTAACGGGTACCGGCAGCGGGCGCTGCGCTGCCATCGAGCTTGGACAATTCCCCCGCCAGCCAATCGATATCGCGCCCGGTATCGCCGCTGTGAATCTTGTCACGGTAGTCGGGCGGCGTGCGCCACACGGTGGAAAACTCGCCGTGGAAGTAAGGCATCAGGCCGAGCACGCTGGCGTTATAGCGCACGGTGCCGATTTGCAGCGTGGCCTGGTTGTCGTTCAAGCCGGTCAGCAAGGCGGCGTAGGGATGGCCCTGCGCATCGTGCAGCAGCAGGATGGCGGGGCGGTTCAATTGCCGGATTTCGGCGAAACCCTTGTTGCTCTGGTAGCAGCGCAAGCCTGCCTGTTGCAGCAGCGTGCAGGCGTCGCCCTCGGCTAGCGACTGGCCCCAGCGCGCCGCCAGTTCGCGGTAGGCGTGTTCAGCATCGGCTTGCTCGGGTATCGTGCCGGCGGGGTCGAATATGGGCAGCGGCTTCGGTGCCGGCGGCGCGGGCTTGGGTGTGGGCGTGGGCGCCGCAATTTTTGCTGCAAGCTTGGGTGCCCGAGGTGCCCGAGGCGCCGGAGGAGGCTCATGGGTGACGATGGCCCAAGCCGCCGCGGCGACAACGGCAGCGCCAACAGCCAGCGGCAACAGCAGGCGTTTCACTATATTCGGCCGTGCGGGCAGATCGCCGAACACTTCGCCTGCCGCCTTCAGCAAAATCTTGCGCGTGACGGTGCCCTTGCCTTCGGCGTAGGCACCGAGCAACGCGCGGTCGCACAGCAAGTTGATGCGGCGCGGCACACCCCCGGTCAGCTTGTGGATGGTCTTCATCAAGCCATCAGGCAGCGGAGACGTTCCCAGGATGCCGGCCACGGTCAGGCGATGGGCGATGTAGTTGGCCGTTTCACTCGGCGAAAGCGAATCGAGGTGGTAGCGCGCGATCACGCGCTGCGCCAGCTGGCGCAGGTCTGCCCGTTCCAGCAGTGCGCGCAATTCGGGCTGGCCGATCAGGATGATTTGCAACAACTTGCGCTCGTTGGTCTCCAGGTTGGTCAACAAGCGCAATTGCTCGAGCACGGCGGCCGACAAGCCTTGGGCTTCGTCGATGATGAGCACGTTGTGCCGGCCCACCGCGTGTTCGCGCAACAGGAAGGCATTGAGCGCATCGACGCTGGTTTTTACGCCCGGGCTGGCGTCGGGCAGAGCGATGTGGAATTCTTCGCAAACCGATTTCAGCAGTTCGTCGACCGATAGCTTGGGATTGAAGATATAGCCGACATTGCAGTCGGCCGGTATCTGTTCCAGAAAGCAGCGGCATACCGTGGTCTTGCCCGCGCCGACTTCGCCGGTCAGCAAGACGAAGCCGCCGCCGCCCGAGATGCCGTACAGCAAATGGGCCAGGGCTTCACGATGGCGCTCGCTCATGTAGAGGAAGCGTGGATCGGGAGCGATGGAAAACGGGTTGTGGGCCAGCTTGAAGAATTGCGTATACATGTCGGCGGAAAGCTTAGCACATCCATTGTCTTAGCCAACCAGGCTGGCTCCGATATTGATCGACAGGCCCAGGATCGCCACGTTGAACAGGAAGCTCAAGATCGACTGCGCCAGGACTACCTTGCGCATGGCGCGCGAATGCACCGCCACGTCGGAAGTCTGGGCCGCCACGGCGATGGTGAAGGAAAAGTAGAGAAAGTCCCAGTAGTCGGGCTCGATGTCGCCATCGGGGAATAGCAACGGGCGCTTTTCGCATGGAGCACGGTAAAACATGTGGGCGTAGTGCAGCGTGAAGATGACGCCGAGCAGGAACCATGCGCCCATCACGGTGGCGGCGGTGAATGCCACATGCCCGACGCGCAAGGCGGCCGGCAAGTCCTTGACCATGGCCAGTTCGACCACGATGGCGGCGACGGAGAGCACGGCGCAGATGGAGATGATGGTCAGGATAGCCGCCGCGCTTTCATCTTCCTGTTCCGCGATCTTGCGTACGCGCGCATGGCTGGCGTGTGCCATGAGCCAGCCGATCAAGGCCAGGTAAGACCACGCTGCGAGGTTCCAGCCCGTCAACGCCCGCGCGATCACGGGCCAGTCGGTCGGCAACAGGAGGGCAATGACAACGCCGATGAGCAGTGCGATAAACAGGCGCGGGCGGTTATGGATCAAGCGCCGGATACGATGGTGTTTGTACATGGGGTGTGATTTTCTTGTTGGTATGACAATGGGGCCTTGTGGCACATTGTACTCAGCTTGTCGCTGGATTCCCAAAGTGTGAATATTTCATATTGCCGAACACCAACAGCAGTCTATGCTGAAAAGTTGCTAAGGGAATCGCCCAAGCTTGATAATCAGTCATGGCAAACATAGCCATGCAAGGGACGGAAGAAAATGGGAAGTGTGGCATTGGGTATGCAGCAGGGGATGGCGGCGGACGACGACGTGCGCCGGCTGGTCTTTTTCAAGAAGCTGCAGGCTGTCGCCAACAAGATCCACGCCACCGATCGCATCAATGACATCGTCCTCGATCTTTCGCCTGACATCTGCGACCTGTTCGGCTGCGAGCGGCTGACCATTTATTCCGTTGGCGAAAGCCGCACCACGATCGAGACCATGATCAAGACCGGCTTGAATTCGTTCAAGGATTTCTCGCTGCCGATCTCGGCGGGCAGCGCGGCCGGTTATGTCGCATTGACCAAGAAAATGGTCAACATCGCGGACGCCTACGACGAGGCCGAGATGGCCGGGTTCAACCCTTCGTTCCAGTTCCTCAAAAAGGTCGATAAGCGCACCGGCTTTCGCACGCGCGAGATGCTGGTCGCGCCCATCGTGCACGAGCGTTCGCGCGAATTGCTCGGCGTGCTGCAGATCATCAACAACCGCGCTGGCGGGGCGTTTACGTCCATCATGGAAGAAGGCGCGGTCGAGCTGTGCAATACGCTGGCGGTCGCCTTCGCCCAGCGCCTGCAGCAGCATCCGGCGGCGCGCTCGAAATACCATCCGCTGGTGGCGAGCGGCGTGATTTCCATGGCCGAACTTGAACTGGCCGGACAGGTGGCGCGCCTGCACAACCGCAGCATGGAAACAGTGCTGCAGACGCAGTTTCAGGTCAGGCAGAGCGAGATCGGCGCGGCGCTGGCGGCGCACTTCGGGGTGCCTTACGAGCCTTACCGCGCGGTGCGCGAGCTTGCGTCCGATGCCACGCACAACTTCAAGCGCGAATTCGCCGAACACAATCAATGGCTGGTATTGGAAAGGAGCGAGGCTGGGCTGGTCGTGCTGGCCATCGACCCCGAGCGGGTGGGAAACTCACGCATGATCTTCAACTTGTTTCCCAAGTCGGCCATCCGCTACCTCGTTACGACCGAGTCGGAATTCGCGCAAACGGTGGAACAGATTTTCGGCGAAGCTTCGGCCGAACTCGACACGAACTTCGGCAACACCATTCCGCGCGACCCGGAATGCCCGCCCGAGGAAGACCTCTTACGCCGCGTCAAGCAAACCATCTTGCATGCCTTCGGCCAGAGCGCGGCCGATATCCAGATCGAGATCGTGCCGGGCAAGGAAAATACCGTCACCAATTACCGGAGCGATGGCAGCCCCGAGAGCGTGTCGGGGCAGGTGGCCGTCAACTTCCATTTTGATTTTCCGCGGCAGGGTGAGCAAAGAGCCGAGCCTGCAGCACCCAAGGCCCGAGCATAGGCAGGTTGGCGCTGAGCGAAGCCCAACATAACCTACGTTTCATTATCTACCGAAAGCAATCGTGTCGCCGCCGATGTTGGGCCGGGCCTC
>DASVYZ010000134.1:0-3593 GCA_036391935.1 Burkholderiaceae bacterium
AAGAAGGCTGCAGCAGCCAAGAAGGCCGCAGCGCCGAAGAAGGCCGCAGCCGCCAAGACGCCGGCAGCCGCAAAGAAGCCCGTAGCTAAGAAGGCAGTGGCAGCGAAGAAGCCGGCAGCCGCCAAGAAGGCTGTCGCCGCCAAGAAGCCGGCAGCCAAGAAGGCCGCTGCACCGAAGAAGGCTGCTGCTGCGAAGAAGCCCGCTGCCAAGAAGCCGGCTGCGAAGAAGCCCGCGGCCAAGAAGGCTGCGGCCAAGCCTGCCGCTGCGAAGCCTGCTGCTGCGAAAAAGCCCGCTGCCAAGAAGGCTGCTCCGAAAAAGGCTGCTGTCAAGCCTGCTGCCGCCGCTGCCCCCGCAGCGCCTGCTGCTCCGGCTGCAAAGACGGTGTTGAGCCCGGCTGCCGCCTGGCCCTTCCCGACCGGCACGCGTCCGTAATAATCCAGGGTAACCTGGAAAGCCCGGTTCAATTCGGGCACAATTCCCGTTGTGCGGTCCTGTACTGCACAACGGGTTTTTATTTTCAGGCTGCCTCGAAAATCCAACGCTTGCCCCAATCTGCAAACCGAAGCGCCGCGTATTCTTTCGGCCGCGCTTATCGTCGTGGGCGGGACCTGCGATGGCCTTCCGCCATGATTTTCAAGGTGCCCTTGAGGAGAGTGTTGTGCTGTACGAAATTATCTATAACCTGTTGCAATACGTCTCCGGCATATTGGGCGGGATGTTCTTGTTGCGTTTCTGGATGCAGGCGATCCGCGTGCGTCCACCCAACAATTTCGGTGATTTCATCTTTGCGTTGACCGATTGGCTGGTCAAGCCCATGCGCCGCGTGATTCCCGGCTTCGGCGGATACGATTGGGCCAGTTTGTTTGGCGCCCTTTTGATTGCCTTGCTGTTTGCCGGAGCGATTGCCGCGATATTCGGTAAGCTCAATCCCGAAGCCATTTTTGTCGGCGGCTTGATTGCGCTGCTTGACTGGACTTACTATGGATTGCTCGTAATCGTGCTGCTGCAAGTTGCGATCAGCTGGATCAATCCTTATGCGCCGCAAGCCGGATTCATCAACTCGCTCACGGCACCGCTGTTGCGTCCAATCCGCCGTGTCGTGCGGCCTATTGGCAATATCGACATCTCGCCGATGATTCTGATGTTCTTGATTTATGTGGTTCGGCGGATAGCGATGCAATTGCTCTCCTATCTGTGATGGCCGGCATGCCTGAAGCCGATACATCGTGGGTGAGCCCTACCTTATCTGGAATAAAGCTTTTTGTGCTGGCGACGCCGAATGCGAAGAAGTCGGAGATCGTCGGCGTGCAGGACGGCGCTTTGAAGATCAAGCTGCAGGCGCAGCCGATCGAGGGGAAGGCCAACGACGCCCTGGTACGCTTTCTCGCCGGGCAACTCGGTCTGCCGCGCAAAGCGATTGAACTGACGCGCGGCGCGTCCTCCCGCAACAAGACTGTGGAAATTCGCGGCATAACGCTCGATGATGCGTTGCGCCTGCTGGCGCCTGCCGCTTCTGCCTGAAATCCGCGCTCAGACCGGCAGGGCGTAGCCGAATGCCCGCTCGAACAGGCGCTCGATGTCTTGCCGTGTCGGCGCATGGTTCTGGGCGCCTTGCTGCTCGATCTTGAGCGAGCCAAGCAGGCTGGCGAGGCGGCCCGATGTCGGCCAATCGAGGCTGCGGTCTATGCCGTACAGGATGCCGGCGCGGAAGGCGTCGCCGCAGCCGGTCGGGTCGACCACTTGCGCGGCCGGCACGCAGGGGATGTCGTGGCGTTGGCCGCCAGCATAGATTTCCGAACCCTTTTCTCCGCGCGTGACGATCAAGGCCTCGACGCGCCCGGCAATCTGCTCCAGCGTCAATCCGGTGCGCCCGGTCAGCAACTCGGCTTCATAGTCGTTGACGGCGACATAGCTGGCCAGGTCGATGAAGTGTTCCAATTCCGCGCCATTGAACATGGGCATGCCCTGGCCCGGGTCGAAGACAAACGGAATGCCCAATTGCTTGCAATCGGCGGCATGCTGCAGCATGCCGTCGCGGCCGTCCGGTGCGATGATGGCGACCTTGACCGGGCCGGCGTCGGCGATCCTGTTTTCGTGCGAAACGCTCATCGCGCCGGGGTGGAAGGCAGTGATCTGGTTGCCGCCCGCATCTGTCGTGATATAGGCCTGAGCCGTGTAGGCATCGTCGATCTGGCGCACGCAGCGGCGCGAGATGCCGAGCTTGTCGAGCCGTTCGATATAGGTCGCGGCGTCCTGGCCTATGGTGGCCATGATCAGCGGATCGCCGCCCAGCAGTTTGAGGTTGTAGGCGATATTGCCGGCGCAGCCTCCGAACTCGCGCCGCATTGAAGGGACGAGAAAGGCCACGTTGATCTTGTGCAGCTGGTCGGCCAGCAGGGCTTCGGAAAAGCGTCCGTCAAAGGACATGATGGTGTCATAGGCGATGGAACCGCAGATCAGGGCTGTCATGGCATGCTATATATATAGTGTGATGGGGGATTAGCGGTAGAACAGGCCTACGCTATAGCCGCTTGGCTGGGTGTCGGCGAATTCGATGTAGATCTTGACCGGTTGTTCGGCATTCGGTCCGAAGCCCTTTTGGGGATCGGTACCCGCAGGCAGGTATTCTTTAGGCGTGAATACGCGGCGTGCGAGCGGTACGTTGCTACTGTCGTTCAAGGTGAGTTCGAGCAGCGGCCAGGTTTCCAGCTCGTTGGCCGTATTGCGCATGACCAGGGTCAATTCCGAGGTGTCTTTTCTGGTATTGAGCTTTTCCAGATGATCCGACCCGGGCTCGATCAAGAGCGCTTCGATCTGCGCCGGCAAGCCGACCTTGCAACCGAGCATGGAACAGAAGCTTCGCAATGCCGGCTGTGCTTCGGGGAAGTGTGCGGCAAGCTGGTCGCGGAAGATGTAGGTAGCCTGCCCCATGGCCAAAAACAGCATCAATACCGAGGAGACGTTCATCGCGATGCGGATGGTGCGGCCGCGCGTGCGCTGATAACGCTCGCGCTTGACGAAGTCGGGTTCTTCGGCGTCGGAATAGGTTCCCGTCCCCGGCTCTTGCGCAGTGAGTTGTTCGGCAGCGGGCTCGAAAGCGTTTCCGGAACCGGGCTCGGCAGCGGACTCCTCCGGCATGTCTTCCATGCTTGGTTCGGCGCGCGGCATTTCATCGGGCGTGCTGACGAGGGGGCTGCGCGCATACGGCCGGCCCTTGCCGCCTCTGCCGCGCCTGCCGCGCGCTCCGGGCTTGCGCTCGAAATCTTCCATGACCTTGTCGAGCGGATCGGGTGCTTCCGGATCGGGGGGCGGGCCGTCGCCCTGTTCCTCGACATCGATCAGCGTCATGCGCGTGAGCGGGTCGGACGGACCATGATCGGCCGACCCGCGATCAGCCGGCGCTTCCGCTTCGCTCACATCGGCATCTACTGCCGCGGACGGCTGCACCAGCGGAACATCAGGTGCTTCGCCATGAAAGGGAAAGACCGGTTCCGGTTCTGCCACGCTTGGCATTGGCAAGGGCGCCTTGCGCGGTGTTTCGACGAATTCGACTTCAACCGGATCGTTGGAGTGCGGTGCGAGGACGGTGTCGG
>DASVYZ010000135.1:0-4012 GCA_036391935.1 Burkholderiaceae bacterium
CTTGTAGGGCACCACCTTGCCGGTCAAGGCCATGCCCATCATGGTGCGGCCGTGGAAAGCCCCGGAGAAGGAAATCACGGCGCTGCGCCCGGTGGCGGCGCGCGCAATCTTGACCGCGTTTTCCACCGCTTCCGCGCCGCTGGAAAAGAAGGCTGTCTTCTTGGCATGGCTGCCCGGCGTCAAGGCATTGATACGCTCGGCCAGCGAGACGTAATTCTCATAAGGCACGACCTGATAGCAGGTATGGGTAAACCGCGCGCTTTGCTCGGCAATCGCGGCCATGATGCGCGGATGACGGTGCCCGGTATTGAGCACGGCGATGCCGGCCGCGAAATCGATGAAGCGCCGCCCTTCGACATCCCACAGTTCGGCGTTATAGGCGCGCTCGGCATAAAACTGGCACATCACGCCCACACCGCGCGGCGTGGCGGCATCCTTGCGGGCCTGGATTTCGGCGTTGCTCATGTTGACTCCATTCTTGTCGTGAATGAAGCCATGCTAACCGGCGATTGGATCTGCTGATAGGTCCAGATCGGGAAATGTGATAGACCCACTTTACCGACTCCACGAGGGAGCCGGCATCGTACGGTTTAGAACTTGGCCGCGAGACTCACGCCGATCTGGCGCGGAAACAGCCGATACCCTTCTACGACAGACGCTACGCGCGGATGCTGGATGATGGTGTCGTTGTCGAACGCATTCTTGATGAAGAAAGAGAAATCGAGCTTGTCGATCGATACGCCGGTGCTGAAGTCGACCGTGTAATAACCGGGACGGTTATAGTCGGTATCGGTCGGATCGAGGCTGCCGCGGCTGCTGCCTACCCAGTGCGCGTTGCCCAGCACGAAGGCGCTGTGCTCGCCGAGGCTGAAGTTGTATTGCGCCATGGCCGTGGCATTGAATTTCGGCACGCCTTCAATGGTCGCACCGGCCACCGCGCCGGGCACGCCATTGTCCGACCCAACGCTATTGGTCAGGTAGGCCTTGACATAACCGGCGGAGAGGCCGAGGGTCAAACCGGAAATGGGCTTGGCCTTGAGTTCGAATTCCACGCCCTTGGCCACGGCATCGCCGGCATTTTGTTCGTAGGTGTAGGTGCAGGTCGGGAGGTACACGTCTTGCTGGATGTTGCTCCACTTGACGTAAAACACGTCGGCATTGATGGAAAGCTTGTTGCCGAAGAAGCGCGACTTGTTGCCCACTTCATAGCTCCACAAACTGTCCGGGCCGTAAGTGGTAGGCGCATCGGTCAAGCCATGCGCCGCCAGGTCGGGGCCGCAAATCGAATTCGGCACGTAGGTATTGTCACCGCCCAAGCGGAAGCCCTTGGCCACGCTGCCATAGACCGTATTGGTCGGGTTGATTTCCCAGGTCAACGAATACTTGGGCGTGAACGCGGTGGAGTTCGCCGAAGCGCTGCTGTTGTTGCCGGCGCCGGCCAGATAAAGCGCGTTATCCTGGGAAAGCGTATCGGTCGCCTTCAGATAGCGGGCGCCGACCGTGGCATGCAGCGTGGGCGTGAAATAATAGCTGATGTCGCCGAAGACCGAGGTTTGACGTTCACGGTAGTGAAACTCGCCGAAAAAGGAATCGTCGTTCGGGAAATCGCCGGGATAGGCGCCAGGCAGGATGTTGGGATCCGTGACGCTGACGCCGAAAGCGTTGAAGGTCGACGTGACCCCGTAAATCGGGTCGTTTTCGACGATATTGGTGTGCTGGGTCGAGACATAGGTGCCGCCGACCCAGGTCCAGGGCGATCCGCCTTTGGGATCGTATTCCTTGGACGAAAAGCGCAGCTCTTCCGAGAACTGGCGCACCTGGTTATCCAGGAACACCGCCGAAGGCAAGGCTGCCACGGCGCCGGCCAGGCCTTCGGGCGCGGTGCCGCCTTGCGAGATCGGCGTGATGAAGGTCGACAAGGAATAGCTGTTGTAGAGCGAGCCGTTCTGGATGCGGTCGAACTTGCGCTGGAAGTAACTCGTCACCGAGGTAATGTCGAAGCTGTCGAGGCTGTAGTTCAGGTTCAGGCTGGGCACGAACAGCACGTCGGTCGAAGGTTCGCGTATCTGCTTTTGCGCCTCGTAGCCGGGCAGGCCCAGTGTGAAAGCGCCGATATCGTGCGCGTCGAGCTTTTGGTAATACAAGGCCGGGGTCAGCGTCAGGTCGCGCGTCGGTTTCCACTTCAGCGAGATGCGCATTTCCTGGTCGTCGATCTTGTTGATGTCCGACGCCATGGTATTGCCGCTGCCGTCGACTTGGCTGATGAAGCCGCCCTGGTGCTCGACCTGGGCGCCGATGCGCAAGGCCATCGTGTCTTCCTGCAGCGGAATGTTGCCCACCGCATAGGCGGAATAATTCATGCTGCCGCCCTTGGTATTGGACACCTCGGTATAGGTCTCGAAACTCTTTTCGTTGAACTGCGGCTGGTTGGCGATGAACTTGATCGTGCCGCCCATGGAACTGGCGCCGTACAAGGTGCCCTGCGGGCCGCGCAGCACTTCGACGCGGTCGATGTCGAAGAACCTCGGCTCGACCGTGCCCATGCTGTAGACGTTGCCGACCGTGATCGAGGTGTCGTCGAGATAGATGCCCACCGTGGCCGCGCCGGCGGCCGAGCTGATGCCTCGTATCTCGATGTTTTCCGTGCCGGGGCCGGCGCCGCCGTTGCCTGCCGCGGCGGTGAAGGAAATGTTGGGTACCGAGCGCGTCAGGTCGGTGAAGTCGGAAACGTGGTCGGCCTGCAGATCGGTGCCGCGCAGCGCCGTGATGCTCATGGCGACCTTGTTCGGATCCTCCTTGCGCTTTTGCGCCGTCACCGTGATCGTTTCGATCTGATCGGATGATCCGGACTTGGCGGCATCGGGTTGGGCCGGTGTTGCGGCCGCTCCTGCCGGAGTTTCCTGCGCCCAGCCCGCCCCGGCATGCATCGCGCAGACCGCGGCGATGGCATAGGCCAGTGTTGTTTTGCGTCCCGGATGTCGCTTTGCTTCCATACTGTTCGCTCCTCTTAACGATTATTGTGTTCGTCTCGCATCTTGCATCGCGCATTGCACACCATGACGAGCATTCTTTTCAGCATGCCGCAAACATCGTGCCAATCGATTCGATGCATGAATATCGCCTTGCATCGGCTGATAGACAAGCAATAAGCAATTCAACGTTGGAAATTGGTCACAACTCCTTATCACCGGAAATCGCTCAAAATGGTGCACACCACCCAAAGTGGTTCCAAAATAGTGCGAAAATTTATCTTGTCATGCACCACTTCAGCGATATAATGAAGCGGCTGAATTCGGGATTTCCTGTACTGTGCCTGCATCGTGGACCGGCGAAACCAAGCATATGAGGAAATTGGTGTTGGTTATAGTTCCACTTGCATAATATTGATGGCACCACTTAAAAAACCCGCTCATTCGGCCACACAAGCGGCTGTGCAAATCCTCCGCGCCATGCTGGGCCAGGCCGAATTCCATCCCCACCTGCCGCAGCAGCGCCGTTTGTATGAAGCGGCGCGCGCGGCCATCCTGCAGCAGCAATTGCCGGCCCGCAGCAAGCTGCCCTCCACACGCAGTGTGGCCGGCGAACTTGGCATCGCGCGCAATACCGTTATCGCCGCCTTCAAGCAATTGGCGGCCGAAGGCTATGTTTCCGCTACAGGCGGCAGCGGCACCTTCGTCGCCAAGACCTTGCCCGACGAGTCGCTGTTCGATACCCCCCTGCGGGATGACGGCGGCATGGCCGTTGCCGCCGCCGACCACGAGCCGGGCCAGCTCTCCCGGCGCGGCGAGCAATTGACCGCCTTCGCCGCCGGCGAACGTTTCGAGATCCAGCCTTTCGCGCCGGGCGATCCGGACTTTTCGCTGTTCCCGCAAAAACTGTGGCAACGCATACAGAACCGCGTCTGGCGCGATGCGCGCCCCGAACTGCTCGACTACGGCCAAGCCGGCGGCTATCTGCCGCTGCGGAGCGCCGTCGCCGAATACCTGCAAGCCTCGCGTTCGGTCAAGGTTTC
>DASVYZ010000136.1:0-4902 GCA_036391935.1 Burkholderiaceae bacterium
CAGCCCCCCCGTCGGAACCTGCCCGGCCCAGTTCCGACCGCTGCCGTCAAACCAGCACCGAGGGCTGGTTCTTCATGCAGCGCAGGGCAAACATCGAGCGGCTGTGGCGTATGCCCGCTATCTTGTACAGCTTCTCGCGCAGGAAGCGCTCATAGCCTGAGGTTCCCTGCACGGCCACCTTGATCAGGTAGTCATACTCTCCGGAGACGAGATAGGCTTCGAGCACTTCGGGCAGGGTGGCCAGCGCCTCGCCGAAACGCTCGAGCATATTGTCGTCGTGCCGGTCCAGCGTTACTTCGATCAACACGGTGTCGGTGAAGCCGAGCTTGCCCTGATCGACCAGGGCGGCATAGCCGCGTATGACACCGCTCTCTTCCAATTGACGCGTACGGTTCCAGCAAGCCGTGGTGGACATGCCGACCAATTCGGCCAGCTCGGCATTTTTCAAACGCGCATTGCGCTGCAGGGCACGCAGGATTTCACGGTCTTGCTTGTTGAGGGTGGCGGCATCAGTCATGATGAAAATAGTTATTTCATATAATCCACATTTTCAGGAACAATCTTCCTATTCAACGCACTTCGATGCAATAATCAAGAAGAAAATTCCCATCAATGCAGATTAACATTCTTCATGCTTTCTTGTCGAGATTCCAGCCCGGGCGTCACGCCGCAAGGGCCGGCCTTATCGCCCACAAGGCCGATGAGGGACACTGCCGGCCTTACGAGGGCCGAACCAGGAAAAACGTGGACTTTGGCATGACGAATGCCGCGAGGGGTTCAGGAAAGCACTGGAGCCTGCTAAGGCTTGAGTTCTTTGAGCTCAGCCTGCACCTTCGGACTGCCGTTGTATTCCGGGCCGTTCTTTTCGGCCAGCGTCAGCAGGCGCGATTCGTTTTCGGGGAGCGGCCAGATCAGCATGTTGGACCGATAGATTGCACTGGGCACGTCCTCGAAACGGATCTGCTTCCACGCGCCGTTCACCCATCGGAAGCAGACATAGCCGCGCGCCGGGTTGCCGTATTTGGCCAACTCCGTTTTCGTGAGCGGATAGGCCACCACATACAGCTTGCCTGCGTTGATGTTAAGCACCAGCGGGCTCAAGGACTCATGCCAGAGCAGCGGCTTGTCGCTGATATCGGGGAGTGCGAAACTGACCCAGGCGTCGCGCATGGTCCGGCCTTCCAGGCGCCGCTTCTGCTCGATCACGATGGTGCGGCCATCGGCCAGCTTCACTTCTTCCTTCCACTCGTGGATATTGCCTGACTGCATCCACCAATAGAGGAGGCCGACGATCACGGCAATAATGGCGATGGCGATGAGACTGTCGGCTTTCTTGTTCATGTCGCAGGGCCTGGTCTGGCGTGACGGTTTCCTACCATGTTAACCCGTACGCACAAGATTGCCAATGGTGCCGCGAACGTCGTGCCCATCATGCCCATCATGCCTCTCGTGCGCATCGGCGGCCGCAACCGAGCCGGGCAGCGCCAACGCCGAGGTGGAACGCAGGCTCGCCGCGAATCGCAAGCACAAAACCAATGAACGGTATCGCGCGAATGCCGTCAACCATTCGCTGGTCCGGCGGCATCGACCAAACCGAAGGTGGTTGCCGCGCCTGCGCGCGGCGCTGCCCCGCTTAACTCGCGCCCAGCGACACGACGATGGGGCAATCCTTGTCTTCCCACGAGACTGTCAGATAGATGTTCCGGCCGTCTTTCTCCCATACGCGGATTTCGTCGAAGCAGGGTTCGATTCCGAGCGTATCGGCCCAGTCGAACGCATCCGGAAGCCTGCCGTTGAAGACCGCTTGCCCGAGAAGCCCGGACAGCGCGTCGCCGGTTTGCCGAAAGAACTGAAAATATTGATCCGGGACTTCAACGAGCATATCCCCGGCATCGCCCTCCTCATCCTCTCCGTCGCCATAGAACGACTCCGAGGCGGCCAGTTCGATTTCATGTGGTGCGCTTTCAAGCACCGTTTTCAAAGACTCGGCGAGGGGTGCCGAGGATTGATGTTCCGCATGTGGCAATGCCATGTTCAGTAACTCCTCGAGGGATCGGAATCAACTTGCTTCATCAGAGCTTCAAGCGAATTCGCCGTTGCCGTTTGCGATGAGGTCCCGCAATCCGTATCGCCGCGCCCGGCGCATGGAAAATAGCATGAAACTTTTAGCGCCCGTGCCGGTATTCACCTTGCAGGTAAAAGAGCAGTTTGTCGCGCCGCGCATCTTAACCGAAATCAAGATGCTGTTGGGAATCGGCAGGCGAGCTTCCGCACATCGCACAGGCTACGGGAGAGGTGGCAACGGGCTTGTGCACCCAGCCGGTTCGTCCCGCCCAAGCAGCGCACGAACGATTCGAGTCCGGCCTTGCGAACAGGGGATCACAATCCAGGAGAACAAGATGTCGCCATATATTCGTCGAAAATCAAATCCTTGTCCCGCACCAAGGCTGATGCTGGGTACCGCCCTGCTCTGCCTGCTCCCCCTGATCGCAAGCCACGCCGTCGCGGACGACGGCGGGTTCGGCTACCGCCACCGCATCCTGATTGCCGACCAATTCAACAACCGCGTGATCGAGGTCGATCCGGCGACGCACCAAATCGTCTGGCAATTCGGCAACGGATCGGACCAGCCCGGCCCGCATAGCGTGGTCGGCGTCAATGACGCGGAACGCGTCGGCTCGCTCACGCTCATTTCGGGCACCGGCATCCCCGCCTCGTCGCCAGCCCTGCCCGGCTGCTCGACGCCCGCCACGGGCTGCGCCGACAACCGGGTCATGCTGGTCAACCGCGCAGGCAGGATCGTCTGGCAATACGGCCAGGCCGGCGTGACCGGTTCCGGCATGGATCAATTGAACACGCCTGTACAAGCCGCCATCCTGCCGGGCTTCCAGAACCGGCGCGGCTTGTTCGTGATCATCGCCGACCAGGGCAACCAGCGCGTGATCGTTGTCGACCGGCACAAGCGCCTGATCTGGCAGTACGGCACGACCGGCACCAGCGGCATGGGCGCGAACCAGTTGAACAACCCCAACAGCGCCGAGCTGCTGGAAAACGGCAATATCCTGATTGCCGACGAAGGCAACAACCGCGCCATCGAAGTCGACGGCAGCTTGCAGATCGTCAAGCAATTCACCGCCGGGGGCACATTGAACGGTGTCGCCTTCGCCAGCCGCCTGCCTAACGGCAATACCCTGATCAGCGACTCCAACAACAACCGCATCGTGGAAGTCGACGCAAGCGACAATATCGTCTGGCAATACGCCACCAACGGCCAGGCCGGCAGCAATGCGGCGCCGCTACCGACCCGCGCGGTGCGCCTGCGGAACGGCAATACCTTGATCAGCGACCAGTTCAACGAACGCGTGATCGAAGTCAACCATGCGCAGCAGATCGTGTTCCAGCAGGGCGCATTGAACGCGCCGGGCAACGGCTTCAATCAATTGAACGGGCCCTATGACGCCAAGGTCATCGGCGACTTTACGGGCCTGACGCCGCCCTGGGACTTCGACGGCGACGACCGCGACGACTGATCCTTCGCAGTCCTTGGGCGGGAAGTGTCGCGCTTCCGCCCCGGCTCGCTCCGCTCAATGCGGCGCGAGCCTGGCCGCGGAATCTTATCCGCGGCGTGCCGCTTCGATCGCCGCAATATCGATCTTCACCATGCCCATCATCACCTCGAAAACACGCTTGGCCGCGGCGCGATCCGAACCGGCAAGCGCATCAGTCAACGCGCGCGGCGTGATCTGCCAGGCGATGCCCCACTTGTCGCGACACCAGCCGCAGGCGCTTGCCTCGCCGCCATTGCCCAGAATCGCATTCCAATAGCGGTCCGTTTCGGCTTGGTCGTCGGTCGCCACCTGGAACGAAAACGCCGCGCTGTGCTTGTATGCCGGGCCGCCGTTCAAGCCCAGGCAGGGAATACCCATCACCGTGAATTCGACCGTCAAGACATCGCCTTGCTTTCCGGCGGGATAATCGCCCGGAGCGCGGTGTGCGGCCGTTACCGCGCTGTCGGGGAAAGTTGCTGCATAAAACTTGGCGGCTTCCTCGGCCGTGCCGTCGAACCAGAGGCAAATCGTGTTTTTGCTTTTCATGGCGAGTCTCCAAGACTGAACAAAGTGGATTCGATTCAAGCCAAGCTTTGCGGTGCGCTCGACCTTGATGCCAACAGCATAGCCCCGCTCCCGAAAAATTACTTGACCATTTATATAAGCGCTTATATTATTGCCGCATGAAACAAGGACTGGGCACCCAATTGCGGCATCTGATTGAGCTCCTCGATAGCGCCGTCGAAGCCGCCTACGCGACGGCGGATCTGCCGGACTACCGCCCGCGCTTCACTCCGGTGATGCGCGTGCTGTCGGCGCGGCAGCAGGTCACCATCGGAGAGATTGCCGAACTGGCGGGCATCACCCAGCCTGCTGCGACGCAAACCGTCAACTTGATGCAAAAGCAGGGGCTGCTGCAAATCGAACCCGGCGCGCGGGATGCCCGGCAACGCGTGGTCAGCTTGAGCGCGAAGGGCAAGACGCTTTTACCGCGTCTGGAACAATGCTGGCGCGCCACCAAGCTTGCGGCGGACAGCCTCGACAGCGAGCTCGATATGCCTTTGTCGCACTGCCTGGAACAGGCGCTGCGCGCGCTGGAAGCCAACCCGTTCGGAAAACGCATCGAGTCGGCCCGAGCCGAGCTGCGGCGCGAGCAAGACAAGCCGTCCGGAAAACCGGTGCCGAGCGATAGGCCGAAGAAGAAAGCCGGATAAAGATCGTAGCAAAATAAAACAGGAGATTCGCATGAATCAGGTCGTTGCCGTCCCCGCCGCCACGCCGGCATTCCCCGCTCGCGTTTGGAACCATCCCTTCGTCCGCGCCATCGTCGGCATTGTGATCACCTTCGCGCCCA
>DASVYZ010000137.1:0-3475 GCA_036391935.1 Burkholderiaceae bacterium
CCGCCACTTTGCGCCAATCCCGCCGGCGTAACCAGCAGCACCGCTGTAACGGCTGTAACGAAACACGCCGCTTTATTGCCGGCATGGCAGAATAGGCGCAACCATGATCGTCATCGAACTCTCCGCCCCGCAAACCGTGGCCGGCCGCCGTGCCGCCTGGCAATCGTTATGGATGCTGGTGCGGCTGTACCATTTGCAATTGTCCGATCCCGCCGCGCCCATCCTGCGCCTCGACGAATTGCGCCGCCAGTTCCCCGATGCCGGCAACCTGCGCATGTGCGTCTCGCGCGCTTTCCGCGACTTCGCCGCCTGGGGCGTGCGTGCAGGCTGGGGCGAGGATTTCCTGCGCGACGCCAGGCTGTTGAATACCGAAGGGCGCAGCCAGGGGCCGTTCTGGCTGGCGCAGGGTCAGGCGCAGGATATCGTCTGCCATATGGGAGGCGAAGCCGCCGATGCCGTCCACATCTCGGCCTTTCTCGGGCTCGATCGCGCAGCCACGCCCGCCATGCCGGCGCCGGCGCGCAACCACGTCGAATACTGGATGGCCCTGGGCGGCGCGCAACAGGCCGCGCGCGAAGGGCGCTATCTCTCCGCGCTGGGGAAAGACAGCGATCCCGGCCAGGGCGCGCTGGCCGGCTACAAGCAGGCGGCGGCATTGGCCAAGAGCCACGTGCAGAAATCGATGGCGGTATTGGGCGAAGCCGGCGTATGGCGCCGCCTCGACGACATCGCCACGGCGCGCCGCACGCTGGCCAAGCTGCGCCGTGCAGTCAAGGAAATCGGCCCGGGCGAGAACGGCTATCTCGATGCGATGGAGCAGATATTGACGGCCTGGTGCGCCTATAGCGCGCGCGACCTGGACGGCACCGAGGCGATACTCTCGGCCATGCGGCGCCACGCCGCGCGCGACCTCGTGGTGCGGTATCACCCGCGCGTACGCTTCGAATGGCACAACCTGCAGGCGCTGATCGCCCATGCCCGCGCCTTGTCCGTCACGCGCACGGCGCCGGGCGGGCGCGGACCAAGCGCGGAGGCGGCGCTGGAACATTTCGATCATGCGCTGCAGGCTGCCTTCGAGCTCGGTTCGCAAGATGCCGCGCAGCAGGTGGCGGCCAACACCGGCCTGGCGATCTGGCTGTTTTCCAGCGAAGGCTTGCTCGCGCCGGGAGCGGGGCGCGATGAAACGCAAGCCTTGCGCTGGCTGCTATTTTCCGAGTGGCTGTGCCGCGCTTCCGGCGCTTCGACGCATTCGGTCTGGAACGCGATCTATCTGATGCGCATCGCGCGCGCCAAGTGTCCGCACGAGCGCCATCCGGCGCTGGCCGTGTTCCGACGATACGCGCCCGTGACGCCGCAATCGCTGGCCAAGGCAAGCGGCCCAGGCCATGCGCTCGAACTCAATGCCTTGCTGCCGGCATCCTGGCATGCGCTGGCGGCGCAATTGCACCAGGATATGCAGCAGGGCAGGGTACGGCACCGCCTGCTGCAGCGCTGCGGCTTGCTGTTGGAGTTCGCCTGGTTTTCCGCGCATGCGGGGGAATTGCGCGATGCCTCAGTCGCCATGCAGCAATTGCGGCAGGAGATGCGCAATTTGCCGTCCAGCGATCGTGCCTATTTTGTCGAATCCATTGAAGGCTTGCCGCTGGAAATTCAATAAATCGATTCGCGTGGTTTGATAGAAATCTCGAAGTTCCGTTACAAATCCACCCGAGATATAAAACCGTGTAAAGCTTTTTAAAAGCGCGTAAAGAGTGTGGTAAATCCATGCGCGCGCTATGGCCTCGCCCTATGAACTGTCCTAGCATGGCCTTCGTCATGCGCGTCCGGTTCTCATTCTCTTTCTCGCGCTTTACCTGAGTGTCGAGCCGAATGGAATCTTCTCATGGTTCCATTTGAACTGCAAATCCTGCAAATGATTCCGGATGCGGAGCCCACGAGGCGGCGACGCGGTGCATTGCCTGGCCGCATTGCCTGACATCTCTCACCTATATCGCGAATCATAAAGAGGAGTTGCAATGTCAAAGAAAATGGATCCATTCCATAGGCGCACGATCCTGTCGTCGGCCATCGCACGCCTGGCTGCGGCCGGCGTCCTGTCCGGCATGGCAGGCTTGCCCGCCATGGCGCAGCAAGCCGCATCGGACCAGGCGCAAGCCGTGCAGCGCGTCGAAATCACCGGCTCGAACATCCGCCGCGCCGATGCCGAATTGCCCAGCCCGGTGCAGGTGATTTCGTCGGAAGATTTGCAGAAGTCCGGCTACACCACCGTGGCCCAGGTGCTGCAAAACATTACCGCCAACGGCCAGGGCACGCTGTCCCAGGGCTTTTCGCAAGCCTTTGCGGCCGGTGCGAGCGGCATCTCGCTGCGCGGCTTGACCACGTCGGCTACGCTGGTGCTGATCGACGGCCATCGCATGGCGCCGTATCCGCTGTCCGATGACGGCCAGCGCTCCTTTGTCGACATCTCCAACATCCCCTTCGATGCCGTCGAGCGCATCGAGGTGCTGAAGGACGGCGCTTCGGCCACCTATGGTTCGGATGCCATGGCCGGGGTGGTCAACATCATCCTGAAAAAGAGCTTCGTCGGCACGCGCGTCTCGGCCGAGGGCGGCGCGGCGACCGAGGGCGGCGCCGGCACGGTGCACGCTTCGGTCATGCACGGCGTAGGCGACTACAACGAAGACGGTTATAACGCCTATCTCAGCCTGGAGTACCGCCATCAGAACAAAGTCACTTATGACCAGCGCAGCGGCGACGGCTTGTGGCAGAACCTCAACTGGAGCGGTTACGGCGGCATCAACAAGACGCCTGGTGTGATTTCCTCGGTCAATCCGCAGCCTTCGGTCTATGGCGGCCCCTACCTGACCAATCCCAATGTCGCCTTCTCCGGCGCTTCCAACAGTTCCGTGTTCAATTCGAGCAGCAACTGCAGCAGCTATGCCATGCTGGCTGCCGGCAAGTGCGCCTATCAAAATTCAGACGCGGAAATCTCGCCCGAAACGCAAAACATCAATCTGCTGGGCAGCTTCACCAAGAAGCTCGCCGGCGACTGGAAGCTCGACCTCAAGGCATCGCTGTTCGACAGCAAGGCCGAACAATACCCCGCAGGCTCGCTCTTGACCTACCCGTCTTCGTTCTCGCCGGCGCCGGGCGCGGGGGGCTTTGCCGCATCGGCCGGCGTGGCCCCGCATTTCGTCCCGGGCATCGACGCGATTTCGCAGATCACCGTGCCGTCCACCTATCCCGGCAACACGTTGGGCACGGCTGCCGTGGTCAATGGCGTCATCATGGGAGCGCCGACGCCGCACACCGACATCAATTCGAAGGCGAGCCGCATCGTGGCCGATCTTTCGGGTAGCTGGGGCAGTTGGGATATCGACACGTCGCTCGGCTATACCAAGGTGGCGACAACCCAGACCGTCTACGGCAGCGTCAACTACACGGCATTGAACAATGCCTTGAACGCGGCGAACGG
>DASVYZ010000138.1:0-3733 GCA_036391935.1 Burkholderiaceae bacterium
GGTGCCGATGGTCACGCCGCGAGAGAGGTGGGAGCGGTACTTGACCCATTCGAAGAATTGGCTCGGGTCATGTTCGAGCCGGCTGCCGCGCAGGCGGTCTTGCGTCTCCAGCCAGGTGGCGTTATGGGTTTCCCACACCTCGGTGGTCAAGGTGCCGCGCACGGCGCGCGCGTTTTCGCGTGCGGCGCGCAGGCAGGAAACGATGGAGGACGGGTTGTTCGGGTCGCGCACCATGAAGTCGATCACGTCCTTCGCGGTGAGGAGGCCGAACTTTTCGTCGAAATGCGGCTGCAGCTCGCAGATCGAGAGCATGGCGCGCCAGCCACGCTCCGCGCTTTCGGCCGATTGCGGCAGCATGGCAGTCTGGACGTTGACGTCAAGCAGGCGCGCGGTGTTTTCGGCGCGCTCCGTATAACGTGCCATCCAAAACAGGTGGTCGGCGGTGCGGCTCAACATTTGGCCACCTTTGCAAATCCACTGCGCGACCCAACACCGGGCCTGCGATGCTCGTCATACGTTCGTACGACTGCGCTTGTCGGCCCGGTCTTGGGCTGCTCGCCACGATTTTCAAAGATGCCCACTATGCCTCCAGGATCCAAGTATCTTTCGTGCCCCCGCCCTGAGAGGAATTGACCACCAGCGAACCTTCCTTCAAGGCCACGCGCGTCAATCCGCCGGGCACCATGGAAATGTGCTTGCCGGACAGTACGAAGGGGCGCAAATCGATATGGCGCGGCGCGATGCCGGAGTCGACATAGGTCGGGCAAGCCGACAGGGCCAGCGTAGGCTGGGCGATATAGCCTTCGGGCTTCGCTGTCAGGCGCTGGCGGAAATCCTCGATTTCGGCCTTGGTCGAAGCCGGGCCGACCAGCATGCCGTAGCCGCCGGCGCCGTGTACTTCCTTGACCACCAGATCCGGCAGGTTGGCCAGCGTATAGGCGAGGTCTTTCTTCTTGCGGCACTGGTAGGTCGGCACGTTGTTCAAGATCGGCTCTTCGCCGAGATAGAACTTCACCATGTCGGGTACGTAGGGGTAGATCGACTTGTCGTCGGCCACGCCGGTCCCGATGGCATTGGTCAGGGTGACCATGCCGGCTCGGTAGGCTGACAAGAGGCCGGGTACGCCCAGGGAAGAATCTGGGCGGAAGGCCAGCGGATCGAGGAAGTCGTCGTCGATGCGGCGGTAGATCACGTCGACGCGTTTGGGGCCGCGCGTGGTGCGCATATAGACGGCATTGCCTTCGACGAACAAGTCCTTGCCTTCGACCAGTTCCACGCCCATCTGCTGTGCCAGGAAGGCATGTTCGAAGTAAGCGGAGTTGTACATGCCCGGCGTCATGACCACGACCGTGGGGTCGGTCACGCCGGTCGGGGCGACGGAGCGCAGGTTGTCGAGCAACATGTCGGGGTAGTGTGCCACGGGCGCCACGCGATAGCGCGCGAACAGTTCGGGGAACAGCCGCATCATCATCTTGCGGTCTTCCAGCATGTAGGACACGCCCGAGGGTACGCGCAGATTGTCTTCCAGCACGTAGAACTCGCCCTGGCCGGCACGCACGATGTCGACGCCGGCGATGTGGGCGTAGATGTCGGACGCAACCGAGATGCCTTGCATCTCGGGCCGGTATTGCGCGTTCTTGAATATCTGCTCGGGAGGGATGACGCCGGCCTTGACGATGTTCTGCTCGTGATAAATATCGTGGATGAACATGTTCAAGGTGCGCACGCGCTGCGCCAGCCCGGCCTCGAGCTTGTCCCACTCGGCGGCCGTGATGATGCGCGGGATGATGTCGAACGGGATAAGCCGCTCGGTGCCGGCGTCGTTGCCGTATACGGCAAAAGTGATGCCGACACGGCGAAAGATCAGGTCGGCTTCGGCGCGCTTGTGCGCGATGGTCTCCGTAGCCTGCTCGGCGAGCCAGGCTTCGAATTCGCGATAGTGGCCGCGTACCTTGCCGACGGCGGCGTCGGCATACATTTCGTCGAAGAATTTCGGCATGGCGATGAATCCGTCAAATCGTTGTCACAAAACTGCATCCCCGACGTACAGGCTTACCATATTACAAGTATTGTGCCAGGCGAGCCGGTTTATGGTGAGCGCAGATGATCGACCAGGGCCATGGCCCGTTGATCCGGCTTGGGCGTCAACAAACTGACCGCGAATATGACGAGAAAACCGGCAGGCACGCCGAATACACCGGCCGAGATGGGCGCGATATGGAACCATTGGCCCGAGGCAGAGCCCCCCAGCGCCGGATTCGTATGCATCATGTAATACACGCACAGCACAAACCCGGCGATCATGCCGGCTACTGCACCTTGTTGGTTCGCGCGGCGCCAGAAGATGCCCAATACCAGTGCAGGGAATAGCGCCGAGGCGGCCAGCGAAAACGCGGCGCCGACCACCGACAGGATGTCGCCCGGCTTCATCGACGCTGCATAAGCCGCCACCAGCGCCACCACCAGCAGGAGCAGTTTCGAGACCGTGACGCGCTTTTGCGTCGAGGCGCCGGGGTCGACGGTCTTGTAATACAAGTCGTGCGACAGCGAATTCGAGATCGTCAGCAGCAAGCCGTCGGCCGTGGAAAGCGCCGCCGCCAGGCCGCCGGCGGCGATCAACCCCGAAATCACGTAAGGCAGGCCCGCGATCTCGGGCGTGGCCAGCACCACGATGTCGCCGTCGATCACGATTTCGCCCAGTTGCACCACGCCGTCGTGGTTCAGGTCCGTGATCGAGACCAGCGGATTGACCTTGTCCACATTGGCCCAGTAAGCGACCCAGGACGGCAGGTGAGAAAAATCGCTGCCCACCAGTTGCGTGTAAATGTCGTACTTCACGAGAACCGCGAGCGCCGGAATGGTCAAGTAAAGCAGCATGACGAAGAACAGGGTCCAGAACACCGATTTGCGCGTATCCGGGACCGAGGGCGTTGTGTAGTAGCGCACCAGGATGTGCGGCAGCGCGGCGGTGCCCAGCATCAGGCAAAAGACGAGCGCCATGAAGTTGTTGCGCTTCACGTTCGAGCTGGCGCGGTCGGTATCCGGGAACGGCGTGGCATGCGGCATCACCGGTTCGGCGCGCACCAGGTTGGCGGCGCGCGCCTCTTCCCATTTGCGCCGCGCATCAATGGCATCCTTGGGGTAATCGTTCAATTCGCGCTCGGCGGCGCGGATTTCCAGGAGCGAGGCATTGTTCATCTTCAATTCCTCGACATGATGGCGTGCCTCGATCCCGCCTTCTTCCCAGGAATTCGGCAGGTTGTGCAGCCGATTGTCGTAGTCTTGCGCACGCTGGCGGAAGATGGCGCGCACCTGCATTTCCTTGGGGTCGTCGGCAAGCTGCCGTTCGCGTGCCGCCAGCTTGGGCAAGAGCTTGCCGTAGGCGATGGGCGGAATCGGGTTGTCGGCATGCTTGGCCGCCAGCCACACCACCGGAATCATGTAGGCCAACATGAGAATGATGTATTGCGCGATCTGGGTCCAGGTGATGGCGCGCATGCCGCCGAGGAAGGAGCAGACCAGGATGCTGGCCAGGCCGAGGAAGATGCCGATGGAAAAGTCGATGCCGGTGAAGCGCGATGTGATCAAGCCCACGCCGTAGATCTGCGCCACTACATAGGTGAATGAGACCAGGATGATGGCGATCACGGCCAGCATGCGTATGAGATTGCCGCCATAGCGTCCTGAATAGCGTGCGGCCAGAAAATCCGGCACGGTGTATTGGCCGAACTTG
>DASVYZ010000139.1:0-7541 GCA_036391935.1 Burkholderiaceae bacterium
GTCGACTGGGCGTTGACTACACGCTGCACCAGGTTGTTGATGTCGGTCTGGGTTTGCGTGTTTTCAATATCGAAATCGACGCCGAGCATGTTGGCGCTGTAATAAGTCTTGATGAACTTCAGAAAATTCGAGTCCGACGAACACAGGAAATTGGCGCCGGCGCCGCCGGTCGAAACGATGTATTTCTTGCCCGCATTGACGAAACTTTGCACGTTGGCCGAGGCGAACGAAGAGGCGGAGATGCCGTTCCAGTCCTCGCTGCCGCAACTGCCGGTCGCAAATGCCCAGGTGACCGCCTGCAACCTGGCGGGCATGGCTTTCAGCAGGGTTTCCGTCGTGCCCGTCACTGCCGTGGTCAATTGCGTGGTGCTGTAGTCGCCCGAGTAGAAATAGGGGCTGTAGATGAAGCCGGTAGGTGTGGGTGTGGGCGTGGGCGTGGGCGTGGGCGTCGGGGTAGGCGTTGGCGTCGGGGTAGGTGTCGGCGTGCTGCAAGTCGTCGGCTGCCAATACCAGGTACTGATGGTGGGATCGGTGCCGTCGCTGCCGTTGGTGCCGTTGTTCACCTCGAGGTAGAACTTGCCGTTGTCCGGATACTTGACCGTGGTGCCCTTGTAGTAGTCGACGCCGGAAGTCCAGGTGCTGTAGGTGCAGCTCGGCGTGGGTGTCGGCGTGGGTGTCGGCGTGGGTGTGGGTGTCGGCGTGGGTGTGGGAGTTGGCGTAGGCGTAGGGGTGGGAGTCGGCGTTGGCGTAGGTGTAGGCGTTGGCGTCGGTGTGCCGCTGCAACTGCCACCCGGGCTGTACAAACTGCCGATCGTAGGATTCCAGCCCGTGCCGGCATAGTCTGTCTGGTTCACCAGGGCCGTATAAGTCGAACCTTGATAGGTCACGACCTCTCCGGCTGTATAAGTGCCGCCAGAGACCCAGGGCACGCAGGCAGGCACAGCGGCCTTCAAATGCCGCTGCAGCTTTTGCGAAGCCGCGGGTGCATCGGAGGTGCTGCCGCCGCAGCCTGCCAGCATGCCGCTGATCAGGCTCATGACCAATACCGGTTTGATGTTGTTTTGCATCTCTCTCTCCTCAACGTTATCGTCGAAATGTTGTGCGACGCCCCACGCGGCAAAAACCGGGCGGGGTAATGCATGCAAACGGGAAACGTAAATTGCAACAGCCAAGCTTGGCTGGAAAAAGTGTGCCACCGGCGCGGCGCAAAGTGGTTCGCATTTCCTTAAATTTTGCTTAAGAAAATGGCGAAAGTTTGAACTGGTCTTTAGGGTAGATTTACCACTATCCGCACCGCGAAGCCGCGAAATACGGCCTTATTGCCGGGATCAGGAATTCGGACGCAACACCGCGAACCCAACCAGTTACAGGGCGGATCAATACCGGTTGAACGATCGTTCCGAGCGGGATTCGGGGTGAAAAACGGGCTTCAATCCGGCTTGTTGCGCATCCAGTCGGCGGTATCGAAAAAAGAATGCATCAAGCGCTCGCGCAAGCCTTCATCGACACCGACATCCTGCATGGCCCAGGCCATGCAGCGCAGCCATTGGTCGCGCTCGCTCGAAGCGATCGCATACGGCAGATGACGCGCGCGCAGGCGCGGATGGCCGAAGCGCTCGATATAGAGGCTGGGGCCGCCCATCCAGCCCGAAAGGAACCAATAGAGTTTGTCGCGGGAGCCGTCGAGCGTAGACGGATGCAAGGCCCGGATGCCGGCGAATTCCGGCTCCAGGTCCATCAAATCGTAAAAGCGGTCGACCATGTCGCGCAGCTTCTCGCTGCCGCCGATCAACGCGAATGCGGTGGGTTGTTCTACTTCTTCAGTCATGTCAGTAAGCTTCGCGCAAGGTGCGAAGCGGCGGTTGATTCAATACGTTGCGCAAGCCGATCTGGCCGCCGATGAAAGAGCATAGGGCGCCCGCGGCGACACCTGCCAGCCAGACCATGGGCTCGAATTTCCATTCGAAGGTGAAAGCCCATTTCGCCAGCCCCCAGCCCACGGCGGAGGCGCCACTGGCGGCCAGCAAACCGGCCAGGCCGCCGATCAAGGCGAATTCCATCCATTGTGCGCGCGACAACTGCGCGCGCGTGGCGCCCAGTGCGCGCAGCAAGCCGGCTTCGCGCGTGCGCTCGTCCTGCGAGCCGGCCAGCGCGGCGTACAACACCAGCACGCCCGAGGCAAGCGTGAAGAGGAACAGGAATTCCACGGCCGTGACAACTTGATCCACCACGCTCTGGATCTGGCGCAGGATGCTGCCGACATCGATCACGGTCAGGTTCGGATAATCGCGCGTCAGTGCGTTGACGAAGCCGGTTGCCGCTTCCGGAAGCCGGAAAGCCGTGACCCAGGTTTGCGGCATGTCTTGCATGGCCTTGGGGTTGATGATGACGAAGAAGTTCACGCGCATCGAGCCCCAATCGAGCTTGCGCAAGCTCGTCACTTTCGCTTCAACGCTCTGGCTGGCCACATCGAATACCAACGTATCGCCAAGATGGATGCCGAGCGTCTTGGCGATGCCTTCTTCCACCGAAGCTGCCGGCGTGCTGTCGTCATACCAACGCCCCGCAACGATCTTGTTCTGTGCCGGAAGGTCGCGCATCGTCGAAAGATTGAACTCGCGGTCGACCAGGCGGCGCGCGCGGTCTTCGGCATAGGTCGTGGCGGTGACGGCCTTGCCGTTGATGCGCACCAGGCGGCCGCGTATCATGGGATAGAGCAAGGGTTCCTTCACGCCGGCCTGGGTCAGGCGCGCCGCGACTTCCTTTTGCTGCTCGGGCTGGATATTGACGATGAAGTGGTTCGGCGCATCGGCCGGCGTCGATTTACGCCAGGCATCGACCAGATCGCTGCGGATCACGGTCAAAAGCAACAGGGACATCAAGCCAAGCGCAAGGGACACCACCTGCACCACGGTCGCACCGGGCCGGCGCTGCAGGGCGGCCACCGCGAAACGCCAGGCCGAATGGCGCGAAGCGGTACGCATGCCGCGCAGCGCGCGCAAACCGAGCCAGGCCAGCAGCGCGAACAGCAGCAGGCAGCCGAAGAAACCGCCGGCCGTCAAGGCGGACAGCTTCAGGTCGCCCGCCTGCCACAACAAGAGGCCGACGAAGGCCAGCAGGCCCAGCACGTAGCTTGAGACTGTGGCCGCGCGCGGCGTATCCTGCTCGCGCCGGATCACGCGGTTGTGCGGCACGTCGCGCAATTGCAAAATGGGCGGCACGGCAAAGCCGAGCAGCAGCACCAGGCCGGTAACCAGCGCTTGAACGCCGGGCACGATGCCGGCCGCAGGCAAGTCGTCCGCGACCAGCTTGCCTAGCCATTCGATCAGCGCGTAGTGAGCGGCGAAGCCGAGCACGGCGCCCAAGGCGCTGCCGACGATGCCCACCGCGAGGAATTCAAGCAGGTACAGCACGGTCACCTGGTTTTGCGTCAGCCCGAGACAACGCAACATGGCGCAGGCATCGATGTGGCGCAGCATGAAGCGACGCGCCGCCATTGCCACGGCGACGGCCGCCAGCATGGCCGAAAGCAAGCTGACCAGCGAAAGGAACTTGCGCGCGCGGTCCAGGGTATTGCGCAAGTCTTCCTGGCTCGACTCCAGCGATTCGATATTCACGCCGCGCAGGTTGCCGGCCTTGACCGCATTCTGCATCCATTTCTCGAATTCGGCGACGGTCCCGGCATCTCCCGAAACCAGAAGGCGGTAAGTGACGCGCGAGCCGTTCTGCACAAGTTGCGTGGCGGCAAGGTCGCTCATGGACAGCATGACGCGCGGCGCGAAGTTGGCGAACGACGTGCCGCGATCCGGTTCGCGCTCTATGCTCCGCGCGATGGTGAATTCGGCGCGGCCGAGCCTGAGCCTGTCGCCCAGGTGCAGCTTCAAGGCGTCGAGCATGGCGGGATCGACCCAGACCGTTCCGGATGCCGGAATGCCCTTGGCCGCTTCATTGCCGTTCAGGGTCAGGTGGCCGCGCAGGGGATAGCCCGGCGTCACAGCCTTGAGCGAAGCGAGTTGCGACAAGGCATCGTCGCCCTGCCCTGCCAAGGCCATGCTGGGAAAGCCGGCGGTCTGCGCCGTGCGCAAACCGAGCTGCTCGGCTTGCGCTTTCCACGACGGATCGCCCGGCAAATCGCTGATGACAACCAGATCGGCACCGATCAATTGGTGCGCATCGCGTACCAGGCCGGTGCGCATGCGATCAACGAAGAAGCCGACCGAAGCCAGCGCGGCGACCGCGATCAGGAGCGAAACGAGCAGGAAGCGCAATTCACCGGCGCGCCAGTCGCGCAGGGTCATGCGCAGGGCTTGCAGCAGCATTAATTTGCCTCAAAGAAGGCGTTCACTTCGGCCAGATACATTTCCTTGCGCTCCGCATCGAGAAATGACGCGGCAAAGCCATTGCGCGCCAATTGCAGCGAATGCTCGCGCTCCAGCGGCAAGGCTTCGAAGCAGGCCACGAAGTTGTCGTTCATATAGCCGCCGAAGTAAGCCGGATCGTCCGAGTTGACGGTGGCGAGCAGGCCGGCGTCGAGCAGCTTGCGCAAGTTGTGTTTGGCAATATTATCGAATACGCGCAACTTGACGTTGGACAAGGGGCAGACCGTGAGCGGCATGCCTTCCCTGGCCAGGCGCGCCGTCAACGCCGCGTCTTCGAGGCAGCGCACGCCGTGGTCGATGCGTTCCACCTTGAGCAGGTCGAGCGCGGTTTCAATGTAGGCCGGCGGCCCCTCCTCGCCGGCATGGGCGACGAGATGCAGGCCCAGTTCGCGGCAGCGCGCGAAAACACGGGCGAACTTTTCCGGCGGATGGCCGTGCTCGGAAGAATCAAGCCCGACACCGATGAATTTGTCGCGATGCGGCAAAGCCTGCTCCAGCGTGGCGAAGGCGTCCTCTTCCGACAGATGGCGCAGGAAGCACATGATGAGGCTGCTGCTGATACCCAATTCCCTGCGCCCCTGCTCCAGAGCGCGCGAAATGCCGTCGAACACCACGGCGATATCGACGCCGCGCGCCGTATGCGTCTGCGGATCGAAAAAAATCTCCGTATGACGCACGTTGTCTGCCTTGGCGCGCTTGAGATAGGCCCAGGTCATGTCGTAAAAATCTTCTTCGTGCAACAAGACGCTGGCCCCGGCATAATAAATGTCGAGGAAGGATTGCAAATCGGTGAACGCGTAGGCCGACTTGAGGGAATCCACTGAAGGATAGGCCAGTTTGACGCCATTGCGCCGGGCCAACTTGAAGATCAGTTCGGGCTCGAGCGATCCTTCGATATGGATGTGCAGCTCAGCCTTGGGCATGGCTTTGACCAGTTCGATCAGGGGGGAAGTCATCGTTTCCTCGAAGTGATGGATGTCATGGGTGTCTTGTTGGGGCGTTCTTGCCGGATTCAAGAACCAACAATTCTTGCCATATGAGCAAGGCGTGTTCGTGTAGCAAAGGAATTTAAACCCGCTGGCGCAGTCTGATCAATATTCAGTAACCAGGGAAGAATCACCATGGCAGTCGTCGAAATCGTCCTTAACGAACGCGATAACAGCCGCCTCCAGGCCGAGTATAGCAAGATGTGCGAGGCTTGGTCGCGCCCGGGGCAGCACAGGCTGCCTCCCACCTTCGAGCAGTGGCTGGGCACGCGGGCGGTCGAAGCCGAATCCAGGGCGGCGCCTGCCGAAGTCGACGACGCGCGGCTGTTCGATATCCTGGAGCGCCTCGTCACCAGCCTGCCGCAACACGGTTTCTCCCTGGCCCACGTGGGTAAGCAAGGCATCTCGCGCGAGGAGGCGGCGAAGAACCTGGCGCAACTGCTGGTGCGCGATTTCCACCTTTCAGGTCAATACGCCAAGCGTATCGAGGAATTGTTCGCCCACTATGCCAAGGATGCGCGCGAAGTGGCCGACCTGGCCCAATTGACGATCACCAACCTGACCTTCGGCGCCTTGAACGAGGCCTACCGGCAATTGGCTGAACGCACCGAAACTGCCTTGGCCAGGCTGGGGCCGGACCGCGCCATCGGCCGCGTCGAAGGCGGTGCCGCCATCCTGGTCGAGATGAAAGCGCTGGGCCGTGAATCGGCGCATGAAAAAACCAATGCCTTCAAGGTGATGGCGCGCAGCCATCCCAGGGCCAAGTGGGTGGACAAGATATTCAAATCAGGCGACGTGGACGAGTAGTGGCTCTCAAGAAAAACGAGTTCGGGGTGGTGCAATATCCGGCCGACGACGCGCGCCGGCTGTTCGTGCTGGCGGCGGCTATCGACTTGCTCGAACGCGCCACGCCGGCCTCGATTGCCGACTTGACCGGCATCGCCATCGATGCCATCGACGGCGACGTGGATATCCTGCGCGAACAATACGGCATGAAAATCACCAAGCTCGGCAGCGTGTACCGCATCGCCGATTGGGGCGAGGTACTGCAACGCGACGGCGTGGTGCGCAGAATGAAAGAACCCGGCCAAACACTGTAAAAGCCGGCACGGCCCGGCTATAATTGGCCCATGCCAGCATCACGCCCCCCACGCAAATCCCCGCTCGCCACCATTGCCGACAGCGACAGCAACCGCCGCGCCGACCTGGTGCGCGTCTCGGCCCGGCTGTTCCGCGAAAAAGGCTTTGAAGGCACAACCATACGCGACATCGCCGAAGCGGTCGGCATGCGCTCGGGTAGCCCGTTCTACCATTTCAAGAGCAAGCAGGAAATCCTGGCTGCCGTGATGGAAGAAGGCCTCGTGGCAGGACTGGATGCAACGCAAAAGATCATCGAGTCGAACCTCGCGCCGCAAGAAAAATTTCGCGCCCTGGTGCGCTCCCACCTCGAAACGGTGCTGGCCGAGGGACATGACTTCATCCCCGTGCTGCTGTACGAGTGGCGCAGCCTGAGCCCGGAATTACAGGCCCACATCATCGATTTGAAAGACCGCTACGACGATTGCTGGCAGCGCATGCTCAGCGAAATGAAACAGGCCGGCCTGATTGCCGACGATAGCGGCGTCGTGCGCCTGCTGCTGCTGGGCGCGATCAACTACAGCGTGCAGTGGTACAAGCCGGGCAAGGGTTTGACGCTGGATCAGTTGGCCGATCAGACGGTGGCGTTCTTCCTCAAGATGTAGGGTGCGCCTGGCGGAATGCGCCTCCGGCTTTTCCAGCCTATAAAACCCCGGTGTGCCGCAACGGCAGGTCGTCCGGCACCTCGATTTCCATGCGCAACAAACCGGCCGCCAGCGACTTGCCCAAGCTATCGCTACGCAGCGATCGCGCGGCGCCGCCATCGAGCGCCTGATTGAGCACGAACTTCAGGGCCAACAGATTGTCCATCTCGTAACGTTCGACGGCACCGAAGGCGATACCCCGGAAATGCGCCGCAACCAGTTCCGCGGATACCGTCTGCTTCAGCACCGCATAAGTTGCGGCATCGTAGGCAAACAGACTCAAATCGGCCTTGTCGCCCTTGTCACCGCCGCGCGCATGGGCGATCCGCACCAGCTGGACTTTCATCTTACACCTCCATCACATCGACTTGCACGCCGGGCTCGACCAATTCGCG
>DASVYZ010000140.1:0-1532 GCA_036391935.1 Burkholderiaceae bacterium
CAGGCCGGTCAAGCCCAGGGCGTCGTCGAAAGCCTTGACCTGGGCCAGTGCGTTTTGCCCGGTATTGCCGTCGATGATGAGCAAGACTTCATGCGGCGCGCTCTCCATGCCCTTGGTCACGACGCGTTTGATCTTTTTCAGCTCTTCCATCAAGTGCAATTGCGTGGGCAAGCGGCCGGCCGTGTCGACCATGACCACGTCGGTCTTCCTCGCGATGGCCGAATGAATGGCGTCGAAAGCCACGGCGGCCGGGTCGCCCGATTCCTGTGCGATCACGGTCACGTTGTTGCGTTCGCCCCAGATTGCCAATTGCTCGCGCGCGGCGGCGCGGAAGGTGTCGCCGGCGGCCAGGATCACCGATTGGCCGTGCGCCTGCAGGTGCTTGGCCAGCTTGCCTATGGTCGTGGTCTTGCCGGCACCATTGACCCCGGTGATCATCATGACCAGGGGCTGGTAGCGCCCGAGTTCCAGGGGCTTTTGCAAGGGCGTCAGCAGCGCGATCAATAGCGTGCGCAATGCCGCCTTGACTTGCCCGGCCTCGGTCAGCTTTTCATCCTTGACCTTGCGCTTCAAGGCTTCGAGCAGGAAGTGCGTCGCCTCCACGCCGGCGTCCGACATCAGCAGGGCCGATTCGAGCTCTTCGTAGAGATCGTCATCGATGCGCGCACCGATGAAGAGCGTGGTCAGGTTGGAGGAAGTCTTGGCCAGCCCGGCTTTCAGGCGCGAGAGCCAGGAGCGCTGTTCAGGGGCCGGTGCCGGCGCGCTTTCACCCGGCGTAGGAGCTTGCGCAGGCTGCTGCGGTTGGGCGGCCTGCTGAGAAGCTGGCGGCGGCGCCACTTCCTGGGGTTTTTTCTTGAAGAAACTAAACATCGGGGGTAAAGCCGCCGAAACGGCGGTCTTCTACAAGGTTGCATGCGAAAGCGGCATTTTAGCAGAGCGCGGTATCCGCACCCCGATTCGCTATACTCCCGGAATCGTTCCAAAATGACTGCCATGCAAAGAAAATCAACCAAACCTCCCGGCAAGGCGGGCGGCGCGCCGCGTATGGCCCCGCGCCAGGTCCGCATCATCGGCGGCCAGTGGAAGCGCACCCCTCTGCCCGTGCTGGAAGCGGAAGGCTTGCGCCCCACGCCCGACCGCGTGCGTGAAACGCTGTTCAACTGGCTCAGCCATCTGTTCGACGGTTACTGGGAAAACAAGGCTTGCCTGGACTTGTTCGTCGGCACCGGCGCGCTCGGTTTCGAGGCGGCCAGCCGCGGTGCGGCGCGCGTGCTGATGGTGGAGTCGTTTTCTCCCGCTACCAGGCAATTGCAAGCGACCAAGGACAAGCTCAAGGCGGAGCAGGTGGCCATCACGCGCGGCGATGCCCTGGCTACCGTATCCGGCTTGCAAACGCGCGAGGCAGGACAATTCCATGCCATTTTCCTCGATCCGCCCTACCGCCAGGACTGGTTGCCCAGGATGCTGCCGCTATGTGCCGGCCTGCTGGGGCCTGGCGGCCTGATCTATGCCGAAGCCGAGTTCGCACTTGA
>DASVYZ010000141.1:0-4339 GCA_036391935.1 Burkholderiaceae bacterium
CGCCCGGGCCCGGCTGAAGCCCTGGTCGCGGCCGCCTGATGGGTTTCTTCCGCCGTCATATAATGGCGCAAAAACAGCCATGCCGGCTGCGAAAACATCAAGGAGACATCCATGAACGACCGTGCCACCTTCGTCCGCATGGACCAGAGCACGCAGGAAGACTGGCGCACCATCGGCGGCGAATTCATGCATTTTGCCCAAGGCTTGCCCGACCGCGTATTGGCCCATCTGAAGCTGCTCGATGGCGACTTCGGCGGCTTTCCCATCGACCGCTACCAGCATTCGTTGCAAACCGCCACGCTGGCCCTGCGCGACGGGCGCGACGAGGAATATGTGGTGTGCGCGCTTCTGCACGACATCGGCGACACCCTGGGCACGTTCAATCATCCCGACATTGCCGCCGCCATCCTCAAGCCTTTCGTCTCGGAAGCGAATCACTGGATGATCCAGCACCACGGCATCTTCCAGGGCTACAACTTCTTCCATCACATCGGCATGGACCGTAACATGCGCGACATGTTCAAGGGGCATGCGCACTACGAACGGACCGCGGAATTCATCGAGCTGTACGACAGTCCGGCGTTCAATCCCAAGACCGAGACGTTGCCGATCGGCGAGTTTGAGCCCATGCTGCGGCGTTTGTTCGCGCAACCCAAGAATACGATCTATAAAAGCATCCGGTGACAAATACAAAAGCGCCGCGATTGCGGCGGCGCTTTTTTGGGGCGCGGCTTGATCAAACCACGGGATTGGCCCCGGCAGTCTGTTTTCTGCGTCCCGAAAACAGACTCAACACGGCCGAGATGACAAAACCAACCAATATGACCTTCGAGCCTTCTTCAAGCAGGCCAAGCATAAAGGCCAAGCCTGGATTCCAGCGCGTCGCCCGCGAGCCGAATTTCTGTGCCGTCTTGTCCCACCAGATTTCAATGCTGTCATAGAAGGTTGGTACGACCAAGAGCGTCAGAAGCGTCGACGTCACGGTGCCGCCGATGATGGCAACAGCCATCGGCCGATAGAATTCTCCGCCTTGACCGATACCGATGGCAACCGGCATCATGCCGGCAATGAGGGCGAACGTGGTCATCAGAATCGGGCGCAGGCGCTTGCGTCCGGCATACATCAAGGCCTCTTCCCGCTCATAGCCTTCAGCCTCGCGCTTGCGTGCGGCATCGAGCAGCAGGATGGCGTTCTTCGCCACCAGGCCCATCAACATGATCACGCCGATCAAGCTCATCAGGTTCAGGGTGCCGTGCGTGGCCAGCAGGGCGAGCACCACGCCGATCAGCGACAGCGGCAGGGACCACATCACCGGCAGCGGCGCGAGGAAAGAGCCGAACTGGATCACCAGCACCAGGTACATCAATCCGATGCCGGAGAACAGCGCGATACCCATGGCGGAGAAGATTTCCTGCTGATCACGCGAAGCGCCGCCCAATTCGATGCCGTAGCCGGGCGGGAAATCGATGCTCTTGGCCAGCTTGATCGCGTCCGCAGTCACTTCGCCCGGGGAACGGCCCTGCGCATTGGCCGTGACGGCGATCATACGCTTGCTGTCGGTATGCTTGATCTGCGAAGGGCCCTTGCCCATGCTGATGCTGGCAATCTGATCCAGCGGTACCAGAACATTGGTGCCGGTGACGGCAATGGGCAAGTGCTCGATGTTTTCCGCCTTGACGCGGTCTTCCGGATTCAGGCGGACCGCCACGTCGCGCGATTCGCCGGTCGGATCGACCCAGTCGCCGACTTCCACGCCGGCAAAGGCGACACGCAGGGATTGCGCTACGTCAGCCGACGAAATGCCGAGCTGGTTGGCCAGGCCGCGGTTCAGTTCGATCTTCAACTCATCCTTGGGGGCCTGTTCCGACAAGCCGATGTCCACCGCACCTGGCACTTTGGCGAGTTGCGTCATGTAATCGTTGGTGATTTCGGTGAGCTTGCGCGAGTCGGGGCCGGAGAATTGAATCTGAACAGGCTTTTGCGCGCCATTGTTCAAATCGTCGAGCACCACGTATTCAGCGCCGACAAGTTGCGACATCAGCTTGCGCAGGTCGACCGCGATTTCGAAAGCCGTGCGCTTGCGCTCGGTGCTCTTGCCCAGATCGACATAGACCCGGCCGCCGCCGGCGTTGACCGTGCTGTCGGTGTTCTTGGTCTCGGGCAGCGTGCGCGCCAGTTCGGCGGCGCGTTCGACTTTCAGCCTGGCATAGTCGATCGAGGTCGAGGGAGGCGTGCGGATATCGATGGCGATCGTGCCATAGTCGGACTTGGGCAGGAACTCGGAGCCGCCCACGGTCGCCTGCAGCACGACGGCGCCGACGAAACTGGCGATGGCGATCAGGGTCATCCACTTGCGGTGATGCAGCGCCCAGGCAATGACGTTGCCGTACCGGTCGGCCTGATGGTCGAACCAGATGTTGAATCTTTGCAATACGCGCGATATGCCGCGTTTTTCAGCATGATGATGCCCCGGCGGGTCGCCCCAAAAGGCCGACAGCATGGGGTCGAGCGTGAACGAAATGAACAAGCTGACCAGCACCGATGCGGCAACGGTCAAGGCGAATGGTCGGAACCATTCTCCGCCGCCTTCGCCCGGCATGAAAGCCACGGGGATGAACACGGCGATGATGGAAAAGGTGGTGGCGGCCACGGCCAAGCCGATTTCCGCGGTGCCGCGCGATGCGGCGGTGCGCCGGTCTTCGCCCATCTCCATGTGGCGTACGATGTTTTCCCGCACCACAATGGCATCGTCGATCAGTACCCCGATGGCGAGCGAAAGCCCCAACAAGGTCATGAAGTTCAGCGTGAAGCCGCACAACCACACTGCGATAAAGGCGGCAACGACCGAAGTCGGCAGGGAGAGCGCCGTGATCAGCGTCGAACGCCAGGAGTTCAGGAACACGTAGACCACGAAAACGGTCAGGCCGGCGCCGAAGATCAGCGCATGGGTGACGTTGTGCAAGCTGTCTTCCGCATCCTTGCCGCCATCCTGCGTGATTTCCATCTTGGTGCCCCGCGGCAGGGTCTTGTTGATCTCGCCCATCGTTTCGCGGATCTTGTTGGCGACGGAGACGGTGCTGGCGTCGCGCGAGCGCGAGATGGAAAAGCCGACGTTGGGTCGGGCATTGCGCAGGCTATAGCCGTCCTGCTCGGCAAAGCCGTCGGTCGTGGTGGCAACCTGGCCCAGGCGCACGACTTCGTCGCCATTCCGCTTGACTACGATGTTCTGGAATTCGGCCGGCGTTTCGATGCGGCCCACCAGGCGTATGCTTTCCTCATCCAGCGCGCCGCGCACCTTGCCGACCGGGGCCGTGGTGTTCTGGGCCCGCACGGCATTGACCACGTCGGCCACGGAGACGTTGAACTCGCGCAGTTTCTCCGCGCGCAGCAGCACGCTCAACTCGCGCTTGAGCGATCCGTTGACGGCAACCGTGGAGACGCCGTCGATTACGCGGAACTTGTCGGCCAGCTCGTCTTCGGCGAGGCGCGAAAGTTCGGCATGCGAGAGCGTGGTGGACGAGAGCGCGATTTCCATGATCGGCTGGGCCGAGGGATCGATGCGCTGCAATACCGGTTCGCGCATCTCGACCGGCAGCTTGTAGCGCACCGAAGCGATGGCGTTACGGATTTCGTCCGAAGCCTCGATCAGGTTCTTGTGGAAATTGAAGATGATCACGAGCTCGGCATTGCCTTCGGCCGAGGTGGAACGGATTTCATGCACGCCGGTGATGCTTTGCAAGGACTTCTCCACGCGATTGATGACTTCGCGTTCGACCGTCTCGGGCGAAGCGCCGGGGTAGGGGATTTCGACCACGATCACCGGCGGCTGCACGTCGGGGATCTGGTTGACCTTGAGCTTGTTGAGCGCCAGCAGGCCGAGGCACATCAGCGCGATGATGATGACGATCATCGCGATGGGACGCTTGATGCTGAAGTCGGACAGGAACATTTACTTCACCTTTTGTGTCGTAGCCGTTGCGGGCGAGTCTGCGACGCTGGCGGGTGCGGCGGATGCGGTTTTTACCTTGGCGCCGTCCTTGAGGGTGGTGGCGGGGTTGCGCAAGACTTCGTCGCCGTTGGCCAGGCCCTTCAGCACGGCATAGTCGCCGTGGCGCGGGTCGCGCGCACCCAGCGTCAGTTCGGTCTTTTTCAGGGCGCCGCCCTCGATACGCCAGGCAAAGGTGTGGTCGCCATTGCGCATCAGGGCCACGGACGGAACCATCAGCGCGGCCGTACTGCTGGTTTCGACGTGGCCTTCGGCATACAGGCCGGAAACGCTGGGCAGGCTGCCCTTGTCGAAGCTGACGATCACGGCCACCTGGCGCGTGGTCGGGTCGGC